>CAYNWR010000132.1:0-7141 GCA_964400915.1 uncultured Burkholderiaceae bacterium | reverse complement strand
CTCGGAGCGTCGACATGGGTGCGAAAGACACCAACCGGCTTGCCGGACTGGATGAGCAGGGTTTCGTCTTCGTTCAAATCGCGCAGGCATTTCAGGATCGCCTCGAAGCAATCCCAGTTGCGCGCCGCCTTGCCGATGCCCCCGTAGACCACCAGGGCGTCGGGGTTCTCCGCCACTTCAGGGTCCAGGTTGTTCTGCACCATTCGGTAGGCCGCTTCGATCAGCCAGTTCCGGCAACTGACCTGCGGGCCGCGAGGCGAGCGGACTGGGTGGGGCTGGGCGATCTCGCGGAGGGTGGACAGGTCGGACATGAGGGCCTCGCAGTCTGGATGGATTTGTGTGTCGTCCGGGTTGGAAGCGCGCCGACGGCACACGTGCAACTGTACTTGCCTAGACAAGTCTATGCAAGTAGACTGATCTCCGTGAATGCCATGGAAAACCCGATAACCCGAGCAGCGGCGGTGGCGCCCTATGCACGCATCAAGCAACACCTGAAGCAAGGGTTGGCCAGCGGTCGCTGGCCCCCGGGCGCCGCCATGCCGTCCGATGCCGATCTGGTGGCCCAGTTCGGCGTCAGCCGGATGACCGTGACACGCGCCGTGAACGAGCTGCGCGCCGAGGGGCTCATCGATCGCGTCCAGGGCGTCGGTACCTTCGCCGCGCATCTGATCCGTGTGGCCAGCACGCTGCACATCCGCGACCTGCACAAGGAGATCAGCGAACGGGGTCATCGCCACCATGCCAATGTGCACCTTTCGCGACGGGAGCCTGCTACCGAATGGGTGGCCAAGCGCCTGGGCCTTGCGACCGGGGCCAAGGTGTTTCACACCCTGATCGTGCATTTCGAAGATGGCGTTGCGCTTCAATGCGAGGACCGCCACGTGAATCCCTTGAGCGCGCCCGACTACCTCGACGTTGATTTCACCCAGATCACACCCACACAGTACCTGCTGGACGTCGCTCCGTTCTGGGAGGCGCAATATGACATCGAGGCGGCACTGCCATCGGCGCGCGAAGCACGCCTCTTGGGCATCTCCCGGTCCGATCCCTGCCTGGTGGTGCAGCGTCGAACCGTTGGCAGGGACGTCCCGATCACCACGGCAAGGCTGGTCCATCCGGGGTCGCGCTACCTGTTGCATGGGCAGTTCAAGCCATGATCCATTGGGTGTTCTGTGATCAGGTCGAGCCCCAAGCCTGGCGCAACGGTGGTGGGCGCACGCGCGAACTGCTGGTGTGGCCCCCCCATTCGCCCTGGCATTTGCGCATCAGCGTTGCCGACATCGAAGCCAATGGCCCCTTTTCGGCGTATCCGGGTGTGGACCGGTGGTTTGCCGTGGTGGAGGGTGAGGGCGTTGATTTGCGGCTTCCGTCCCGGCACGTGTCGCTGGATGTCGACAGCGAACCGCTTGCCTTCCAGGGAGAGGACGCGCCGGATTGCGCGTTGCACTTGGGCGCGACCCGCGATCTGAATCTGATGGTGCAGCGCGGGCAAGGACAGGCCAGCATGTTGCGCGCGAGGCCGGATGTTGCCCAAGGCGCCACGGCCGGCCTGCATGCCCTGTTTTGTGCGGACGCCGTGACGCTGGAGGTGGAGGGTGCCGCACATCGGGTGGCCCCCTATACGTTGTGCTGGAGTTCGGATGCAGGACACGACGCATGGTGCATTCGGTCGGCCCTGTCCGCACCGCGTGCGTGGTGGATGGCGTTCGTTCCCGGGGAGCGCCGATGACGACCTTGTGGCGCAATGGCCGCCTGGCCACCCTGGCAGGAGCACAAGCCTGGGGCTGGATCGACAACGGCGCCTTTTGCGTGGATGGCGATACCCTGAGCTGGGTGGGTGATGCGCGCGACTTGCCCGCTGATTGCGTCGTCGATCGCGAGATCGATCTTGGCGGTGCGCTGGTAACGCCTGGGCTGGTCGACTGCCACACGCATCTGGTCTACGGTGGCCACCGGGCACGCGAATTCGAACTGCGCCTGCAGGGCGCCACGTACGAGCAGATCGCTCGTGCCGGTGGCGGCATCCGCTCCACGGTTGCTGCCACACGTGCCGCGAGCGACGCCCAGTTGTTCGATGCGGCCGCCGCGCGGGCGCGCCAGTTGATGGCAGAGGGGGTGACCACCCTGGAGATCAAATCGGGATATGGGCTGGATGCCGAACACGAGGCGCGCTGCCTGCGGGTGGCACGCCGCCTGGGGCGTGAACTGCCCTTGGATGTGCGCACCACTTGCTTGTCGGCCCATGCGCTGCCGCCCGAGTTCGAGGGCCGTGCAGATGCGTATGTCGACGCCGTGTGCGCATGGTTGCCGGGCTTGCACCAACAAAACCTCGTGGATGCAGTAGATGCCTTCTGCGAAAACATTGCCTTCACGCCGGAGCAGACGCGGCGGGTGTTCGACGCTGCCCGCGCCTTGGGGCTGCCCGTCAAGCTGCATGCCGAGCAGCTCAGCGATGCGGGTGGTGCGGTGCTGGCCGCCGCCTATGGCGCTCTGTCCTGCGACCACCTGGAGCACCTCTCGCCCGCAGGGGTGCGCGCGATGGCTGCCGCAGGAACCGTCGCGGTGCTGTTGCCGGGTGCCTACTATTTTCTGCGCGAAACCAAATTACCGCCCGTGCAGGCCCTGCGGGACGCCGGGGTGCCGATCGCGCTGGCCAGCGATCACAACCCGGGCTCGTCGCCGGGGCTGTCGCTGCTCTTGATGCTCAGCATGGGCTGCACCTTCTTTCGCATGACACCCGAAGAAGCCCTGCGGGCGGTCACCGTGCACGCGGCGCGCGCACTGGGCTTGCAGGACCGTGGCAGCCTTCAGCGGGGCCAGCGCGCTGATTTTGTGGTGTGGGACCTTGAGCATCCAAGCGAACTGGCTTACTGGTTCGGACACAACCCGTGTCGCCGTGTGGTGCGTGGCGGCCTGGAGCGGGCGCTGTGACCCTGCGACCGGTGCACGTCCGCCAAGTCTCGAAAGAATGGCATGAGTGACCAACTGTTTTGGGCGCCGTGGGCTTGGATGAACGGGCATTGGGCCCAGGCCGTCCTGTTGCGCGTGGGTGCTGACGGGCATTGGGTGGAGGTGCGCACCGGCACCCCAGCGCCCGCGCAGGCGCAGGTCCTCCGGGGGCCGGTGATGGCTGGTCTGGTGAATGCCCACAGCCATGCATTTCAGCGGGCCTTTGCCGGCCTGTCGGAGCGGCGCGATCAAGCGCAGGATGATTTCTGGTCTTGGCGTGACCGCATGTATGGCGTGGCGCTTCGCATCACGCCCGCGCAGTTGCGCGCCGTGGCCGCCCAGCTGTATGCCGAACTCCTGCACGGGGGTTACACGCAGGTTTGCGAATTCCACTACCTGCATCACGATCGGGACGGAACACGCTATGCCGATCCGTGGACCCTGAGCTGGGCAATCGCCGATGCTGCAGGGGATGTCGGCATGGGGATGACGATGCTGCCGGTTCTCTACGAGCGCGCAGGCTTTGCCCAACCCACCCTGCGTAGCGACCAGAGGCGATTTGCCACCAACGCCAAGATGGTCCTCGCCTTGCAGCAGGCACTCGATCAAGCTGGTCGCCCGCTGTTGAACGCCGGCGTGGCGGTCCATTCCTTGCGTGCAGCTGCTCCGGAATCGATTCGCCAGTTGGTCGATGGGCTGGGGTCCGTGCCCATTCATGTGCACGTTGCCGAACAGACGGCCGAAGTCGAAGACTGTCTGCGTGCCACCGGCGAGCGACCCATCCAGTGGCTGGCCCGGCACGCCGGACTCGACAAGCGCTGGCAATTGGTTCACGCCACCCACAGCACCCGGGATGAGAACGACCTTGTCGCGCGCAGTCAGGCGGGGGTCGTGATCTGCCCGTCGACCGAGGCCAATCTGGGTGACGGGCTGGCCGACCTGCCGGGTTGGTTGAGTCACAAGGTGGCGCTGGCCATCGGATCGGACAGCCACGTCACACGCGCCTGGCTGGAGGAGTTGCGTTGGATGGAATACGGCCAGCGCCTGCATTTGCGCCAGCGCAACGTGGGCGCGGCGCCCGAGGAGGCCTGTCCCTCGACAGCCGCCCGCTGGTTGGGTCTGGCGCAGGGCGCCGGGGCGACGGCTGCTGGCTTCAAGACCTGGGGGCTTGTGCAGGGAGCCCGGGCCGACCTGCTGGTGGTCGATCCCACGGATGCGCCTGTGCTGGGCATGCCGCAGGAAAGCCTGCTGGATGCCCTGGTGTTCTCCAGCCCGTCCCGCGGATTTCTGGATGTGATGGTCGCGGGCCGCTGGGTGCTGCGGGATCACCGCTGCCTGGCGGGTGACACCGTCGTCGAACGGTTTTCAGCCGCCATGAACGAGTTGTGGCGAGCCGAATGACCTACCGCCGCAAACCCACGGTGTCATGCCCGACCCGACGCGCGACCGCAGTTCGCAGTCTCCTTGAGACGATATAAAAACAATAGCAATGTAACAAGGCGGGACGCTCGCCAAGGCCCTGTTTCTTCAAGAATGTGCCTGCGGGTGGCATTTGAATGCCCTTTGACCCATCCCAAGGTCTGTGTCCGCCCAAGGGGCCATATGGAACTTTTGCCTTGCGGCGTCTATCATTCCTTTCATGCGTCGCTGGTTGGTCCTGGTCTTGATCGTCTTGATGCCCCTTCGTGCCTGGGCGGGGGATGTCATGGCCGTTGAGATGGCTGGCGCTGCCCTGGCGGGAATGCCAACGAGCCCGACCGACATGGGCCAAGCGCATGGTGTTCAAACGGCGACCAAGGGCACCGACGCTCATGCCGATTGCCATGGGCACGCGGGCTTGGCAGATGCTTGGGACGAAACCGCAGGGCAGTCGCCAGGGGCGGCTGAGCACGAAGCGACCACCTGCAAGGTCTGCTCGACCTGCCAGATCTGTCACACGCTGGCCCTCGCCGCGGACCTTGTCGAAAGCGCTGCAACGGCTGCCCGTTTTGGGTTGATGCCTGCACGTTCGATGCATTTTGTCAGTGCCTCTTTGGCACGCGGGTTCAAGCCGCCCATTTTCTGATCTCCCTGGCCGTAGTCCGTCCGCCACTGGCCTTTGGCTGCGTGGCGGTGTCCGAACCCTAGGAGATCGTCGTGACCCCTTATTTCCCGTTGGCCCTGCTGCTTGGGCCTGTTTTGGCCATGGCGCAAGGCATGAGGCCCGATCCGGCCGACCCCGCTGCTGCCGTGCCGGCCGTGACCTATCGGTCGGTTTTTGTCGATGCACCCCCCGCTGTGGAGATGCAGTCTGAGGATTGGCGCCAGGCGAACGCCGAAGTCGGCCAGTTTCGACGCGGGCATGTGGACCTGCTCAAGTGGGAGCAGCAGCGTGCGACCGGCCCTGACGCCGTGTCGGTACCAGACACAGTGCCTCGCCACCATCCCGCAGGAGGCCGACCATGAAGGCGCCGGGCTTCTCACCTCAGGCCTCTGAGCGCGCCAGCACGTCCTGGCGCCGGATCCAGCAGTTGTCTGTCCTGGGCCTTGCCATGCTTCTTGGGGCCTGTGCGACCTTGGCACCTGACGGTGACCTGGCTGCACTGGAGGACCTGACCCGCGGCAAGACGGCGGGCGTGACGGCCAGGCCGGCGTCTGGCGTGAGCGCCCAGGCAAAACAAGCCATCGACGATCTGCTGGCCACGCCCCTCACGGTAGAGGCAGCGGTGCGCATCGCGTTGCTGAACAACCCGCAGCTGCATGCGTCGATGGCCACCTTGGGCATCAGCGATGCGGACCGTGTCCAGGCTGGCAGGCCACCCAACCCGCACCTGGCCATTGGTCGATTCACCGAAGGCGCCAAGGTGGAGATCGAACGCTGGCTGAAATTCGACGTGCTGGGCCTGTTGGCCTTGCCCTGGCGCGCGCAATGGGCGGGTCAGCAGCATGAACTGGCGCGCCTGCAGGCCGCGCAGGACATTGTTCGAACGGCAGCCGATACACGCAGGGCCTGGGTACGGGCCGTGGCAGCGCAGCAGACGGCTCGGTACCTGCGCGACGCCAAGGAAGCCGCGGAGGCGGGGGCGGAGCTGGCGCGGCGCATGACCCGGGTGGGCAACTGGAGCCGGCTGCAACAGGCGCGCGAGCAGTCGCTGTTGGCCGACGCCACGGTGCAGCTTGCCCGCGCCGAACAGGCTGCTTTTGCCGCACGCGAGCAGCTCACGCGCTGGATGGGCCTGTGGGGCACACAAACCACCTACAGGCTGCCTGAACGCTTGCCCGATATCCCAAAGGATCTGCTGCTGCCCAGGGACATCGAGGCCCAGGCCTTGCGAGAGCGCCTGGACGTGCGCGCGGCGCAGATGGAAAGCCGCTTCGTGGCCGAATCCCTGGGTTACACGCGCGCTGCTGGTTTCGTCAACGCACTGGAGCTGGGCATTGCCCGCAACACAAGCTTTGACAACGCCCACGGCGAACGCGAAACCAGCAAGGGTCTGGAATTGGAATTGCCCTTGCCCCTCTTCGACTGGGGACAGGCGCGCAACACACGGGCGCAAGGCATCTACCTGCAATCCGCTGCACGTGTGCGCGCGGTGGCCGTGCTGGCACGCAGCGAGGCCCGCGAGGCCTACCACGGCTGGCGCACGGCCTATGACCTGGCACGGCACCATCGCGACGAGATCCTGCCCTTGCGCAAGTTCATCAACGACGAGATCGTGCTTCGCTACAACGGCATGCTGTTCAGCGTCTGGGAGTTGCTCGGCGATGTCCGCGTGAACATGGCGGCGGTCGTCGGCAGCATTGAAGCGCAGCGCGATTTCTGGCTGGCCGACACCGATCTGCACATGGTGCTCACCGGCACATCACCGGGCGGGCTCCTGGCGCTGCAGGGCGCAGCGCCCTTCGCCCCAAGCGACAGTAAAGGACATTGAGCATGGACCGCAGATCATTCTTTGCAGGAGCCGGTGTGGTGGGCGCCGCCGCCGTGAGTCGTGTGGCCCTGGCGGCCTTGCCCGAGCCAGTGTCGCGGACCCAGCCGGACACCGCTGCGCCACTGGTGCCCAGTTCCGGGCAGCCCTACAAGCCCGTGCTCACACTCAATGGCTGGACCTTGCCCTGGCGCATGAACCAGGGTGTCAAGGAATTCCATCTGGTGGCAGAACCCGTGGTGCGTGAAATGGCTCCCGGTTTCAAGGTCAACATGTGGGGCTAC
>CAYNWR010000131.1:0-7152 GCA_964400915.1 uncultured Burkholderiaceae bacterium | reverse complement strand
TCATCCCCGGCGCGGGTGGCACCCAGCGTCTGCCGCGCGCGGTGGGCAAGGCCAAGGCCATGGACATGGCCCTCACCGGCCGCATGATGGACGCCACCGAGGCCGAGCGCTCGGGCCTGGTCAGCCGTGTGGTGCCCCTGGACAAGCTCATGGACGAGGCCCTGGCCGCCGCGCTGATGATCTGCGATTACTCGCAACTGGCGGTGATGGCCGCCAAGGAAAGCGTCAACCGCGCCTTTGAAGGCAGCCTGAGCGACGGCGTGATGTACGAACGCCGCCTGTTCCACGCGCTGTTTGCCACCGCCGACCAGAAGGAAGGCATGGACGCGTTTGTCAACAAGCGCAAGGCGAGCTTCACGAACCGGTAGACCCTGGCGCGGTCGCGCGCAGGTCGATCGCCGCGCCGATGCAGCTGCGCAGCCACGTCAGGCAGGCGTCACCATCCCGACGCCGCGACCAGGCCAGTTGTGTTCGAAACAAGGGCAAATCCACCGGCGGCACACCCACCCGCAAACGCCCGCTTTGCGCCATGGGCTTCAGCAGCCCCGCCGGGGCCGTGAGCATCAGGTCGGATTGCTCGACCATGGTCACGGCACCCGAAAAATGGGCCACTGTTACCGCAATGTCACGCGCCTTGCCTTCACGCGCCAAGGCCTCATCGATCAAGCCCAAGGTGTCACCTTCCACCAGCACGTTGATGTGACGGGCGCTCAGGTAGTCGCGCTCGGTGCGCGGCACTCGCTGGCCGGGCCGCCGCGCGACCGCACAGACATACGGCTCTTCCAGCAGCGGCTGGCAATGAAGATCGTCGGACCAGGCGTTGAACACGCCCAATGCCAAGTCCAAATGCCCGGCGCTCAGAGCACGCGGCGCCTCGGCACGTCCCGCGTGGTGCACACGCACGCGCAGGCCCGGCGCAAGCTTGCGGGCCTGCTCGATTGCTGGAGCCAACACCCGCTCGGTCGCGTAGTCGGACGCGCCGATCTGCACACATCGATCGATCGCTGCGGGATCGAACTGCGCCCCCTGGGTCAGCAGGCGCTCGACCTGCGCCAACACCGCCCTCACATCGGCCAGGGTGGCCAGTGCCTTTGGTGTGGCTTCCATCGTGCGGCCCTTGCGCACAAGAATCGGGTCACCAAAGGCGTCCCGCAGGCGAGCAAGTGCATGGCTGACCGCAGGCTGGCTGCGATGCAGGCGCCGCGCCGCGCGCGACACGCTGGCCTCGGCCACCAAGGCCTCGAAGGTTGTCAACAGGTTCAGGTCCAGGTGGCGCATGGCCATAGGCAGGTATCCATTCATTTTGTCGATGATCGACCAATCGACACACCGCATTTCCCAAGCCAGGGGCGTCTGCCTACGATAGCAGCCACCGTTTCACAGGATCTGCGTCCATGAATTCATCGAACCCTCTGAACAACGCCAACCGCGCTCGCCGACGCTGGCTGCGCGCCTTGCCCGCGCTGACGGCCTGGCCTTTTGTCGGCGCCGGCGCACAAACCAACCAGCGAACGGTGCGGCTGGTTGTGCCATTTGCCGCAGGTGGTTCGACCGACGCCATCGCCCGCCTCGTGGCACAGCGGCTTGCCAGCAACCTGGGTGTGAATGTGGTGGTGGACAACAAGCCCGGGGCCGGTGGCGCCATCGCCAGTGAACTGGTGGCCCGCGCTCCGGCGGACGGCAACACGCTGCTGCTGGCCACGACGAGCACCCACGCGATCCTGCCGGTGGCCAACCCGCGATTGGGCTACGACCCGGTCCGCGATTTCGCACCGGTTGGGCTCGTTGCACGAGCCCCCAACGTGCTCGTGACCAGCCCTGCACTGCCCATCAAGACCGTGGCCGAGCTGATCGCCGTGGGGCGCCAGCGCCGCCTGAACTTTGCGTCCAGCGGCAACGGCACGATCACGCACCTGGTGGCCGAGGCTTTTGTGCATGGCGCGGGCCTGCAGGCCACCCACGTGCCGTACAAGACCGGGGTGCAAGCGCTGACCGATCTCGTATCGGGACAGATCGACTTTCAGTTCGATTCAATCGTCTGGACCTTGCCACAGGTGCGGGCAGGCAAAATTCGGGGATTGGCCGTCACGGGTGCCACGCGTTCGGCACTGGCAACAGAGCTGCCGACCGTGGCCGAGTCTGGCCTTCCGGGCTTTGAGGGCGTGACCTGGTTTGCACTTGTGGCGCCCGCCGGCACTGCCGTGGAATGGACCGAACGCCTGCACGCCGAGCTGCAGCGCGTGTTGGCCTTGCCCGACACCCAGGAAAAGCTGGCCGCCCAGGGCGCCGAAGGTGCTGCCGGCCCCGCCGCTGAATTGATGCGCCTCATGCAGGACGATCGGACACGCTGGGCCAAGGTGGCGCGCGACGCCGGGGTGAAATTCGAATGAACCGCTTTCGCGAACTTGTCACCAGCGAACGCCCCCTGGTGCTGCCAGGCGCCCACGACGCCCTGTCGGCGCTGCTGATCAGGGAAGCGGGGTTCAAGGCCTTCTTCATCGGCGGCTTTCCCGTGGTGGGTGTGCGTTACGGCCTGCCCGATGTGGGTCTGGCCGGCCTGCGCGACTTTGCCGACGCCTACCGCGACATCCTGGCCGTGACCGACTTGCCAGCCCTCGTGGACGCAGACAACGGCTACGGCGACGTGAAGAATGTCGTGCACACGGTGCACACGCTGGAATCCCTGGGAGCCCAGGCCCTGTTCTTCGAGGATCAGGTCAGCCCCAAGCGTTGCGGGCACATCGCCGGCAAATCCCTGGTGCCGGCCGCCGACATGGCCGCACGCATCCGCGCGGCCACCGCCGAGCGGCGCAGCCCCGATACCTTCATCCTCGCGCGCACCGACGCGCGCGAGGTGTTCGGCCTGGACGAAGCCCTGCGCCGGGGCGAGCAGTACCTGCGTGCCGGTGCCGATGGCCTGTTCATCGAAGCGCCCGAGACGGTGGAGGAGATGGCCATCATCGGCCGCAGCTTTGATGTGCCATTGCTGGCCAACATGCTCGAAGGCGGGCGCACACCCATCTTGCGGCCCGCCGAACTGGAGCAACTGGGTTTTCGCATCGTGATCTACGGCATCTCGCTGCTGATGCACATCACCCGCACGATGCGTGAAACCCTGGCCGACATCGCCAGCGGCGAACTGCGCCTGACAGGGCGTGGCGTGGGCTTTGAAGACTACAAGCGGATCGTGGGCTTTCCCGAATGGAGCCGCATCGAAAACAGCTACACCGCCAAGGATTGAGGCCCAGAACCCGGCTCGTTGCCAGCGGATCGGGCAGGCGGGCCACCCCTGGCCGCCGTGTTTTATATAATCGAGGGCTTCGGCGCTTTAGCTCAGTCGGTTAGAGCGATGGAATCATAATCCACAGGTCCGCGGTTCGAGTCCGTGAAGCGCCACCAAACTTCGCCAAGAGGCCTGGCATCCGTGCCGGGCCTTTTTGCTTTTCGAGTCAGGCGTCGGCGCTTCTGAAGCGCAGATCAACCCGTGGCGCTGCGCCCTCGCAGCAACTGCACACATTCAAGTTCTGCCGCCACACGGGGCGCCCACGCCGTCAGCACGGCGCGCAAGGGGCTTTCATCGACAAAGGCGCGGTCATCCATGATGGCCAACAGGCCGATCACCTTGGCCTGGGCATCGAACATCGGCACACCCAGGTAGGCCTGCATGCCCTTCTCGCCGGGGTACAGCTCGGCCACATTGCACGGCACGCTGATCACCTGGCCCGCAAGGACGGCGCGACAGGGTGTGCGGTGGTGGTCGTAGAAGAATGGCTGACGCATGTTGTCGCGATCGGCAAACGCCAAGGCATGGGCCTGGGGTTCGCGGTTTTCGGCCACGAAGGCGATACGAACGCCCAAGGCACGGGTCAGTGCCAACACGCAGGCGGCAAGGAACTTGTCGCCGCGATAGGGCGCCAGCGAGCGCGCCAAGCCCGCCAGCACCATGGTGGGTTCGGACGGCGGCGGGCTGGCCATGGGTCGATCCAAAATCAATCCGCCAGGCGGGGCTGCGCAATCGGCTGCCCATGCGGTGTGTTGCGAGCGGCCACCGCCCAGGCCTGGCGCCAGCGTTCCAGGGCCTGGCCGTGCACGCCCGCACGCTCGTGCATCAGGTGCTCCAGCGCCTGCAACCAGTTGTCGTAGTAGCCGGCATCAGGCTGATGGGCAATGGCTTGCCCCAGGGCCTGCGCCCATTCGGGCCAGGTAAACAGGCCACGCTCGTGCAGGTGCACGGCAAGCGCAAACGCCTGGGCTTGCCACGGGGCTTCAAACGGGTGATCGTTGGCGGGCAAGGGGTTTGGCGTCATGGTTGTGCCTCATGCTGGCCTGCCAAGGCCACATCGACTCGCTCCAGGTAAGGCTCGAAGGCATCCACACTGACTGTCAGATGCGGCTCGCCCGAATCGCCCCACAAGGTCTGTCCGTCAAAGACCACGGTGTAGAGCCACTCGGGTTGCTCGTCAAAGGGTGGCAATGGCCCCAGGGCCACGCGCCGGTCGGGGAACAGGTGCGCGCCGTGCAGGGCTTCGATGGTGCCCACCCGACCTTGCACGTAACGCGGCGCGCGGGTGTGGCCACCCGCTGACATCACCCGAACGCGCACACGGTCGCCCACGCCAAAACGCGCCGGCGCCACGGGCACACGCTCGGTGGGTGAGCCCGCCTGCAGCGCCGCATCCACATGCTCGGCCGGCAGGACGCGCGCGGACAAGGGGTGCTGCGCCATGTCAGCCCGAGCACCGGTGCGGCATTCGCCCTCGCTGATCAGATGGCGCTGTTGCAACAAGGCGCACAAGGCTTCGAACCAGATGCGGTAGTAGGGCCAGGCCAGGTAGTCGCCTTGCGGAATCGACTCGCGCTGGTGGCGCGAGTGATCAATCGTCCATTGGCCCAATGCGCCCGTGGCCAGCGCCATGGCCATCACGCGGGGTTCCCAGGCGTGGTGGTATTGCGATGGCTCGGCCTGATGGTGCAGCGCGCCGATGGCGGGATGGCGCAGGCCACCGATGTCGGCGGACGATGTGACGGGTGCCACCGGGCCTGGTACAGACAAGCTCATGCCGAGGCCTCTGGCTGGCGCGGCAGGCCCACGCCGATCATCGCGTCGCGTGTCACTAGGGAGGCCAGCCGTTCAGCGCTCCAGCCGTCCGTGCCTGCCGGCCGTTGCGGCAGCACCAGGTAGCGCATTTCGGCCGTCGAATCCCAGACGCGGATGCCTTGATCGGGCGGCAGGTGCAGGCCCATTTCGGCCAGCAGTGCGCGCGGTTCGCGCACCGCCCGCGACCGGTAGGCGGGCGACTTGTACCAGGTGGGCGGCAGACCCAGCACCGACCACGGGTAACACGAACACAAGGTGCACACGACAAGGTTGTGTGTGGCATGGGTGTTCTCGACCACGCTCAGGTGTTCCCCCTGGCGTCCGGTGTAGCCCATGGAGCCGATGGCGGCCGTGGCATCGCGGCGCAAGGCCTGCAGAAAATCCGGCTCGGTCCACGCCCGGGCCACCACCTTGGCGCCGTTGTGGGGGCCGATCTGGTGTTCGTAGATCTCGATGATGCGATCGAGCGCAGCGGGATCGACCAGGCCCTTGGCCGTCAGCGCCGATTCGAGCGCCCGCACCCGCAGGTCCATCTCGGACAGGTGCGAACCGTCCTCGGCGTGGTCGTGAGCATGCTCGTGGGAATGCCCATGCCCATGCCCATGTCCGTGCTCATGGGCCTGTTCATGCGTGTGGCCAGAACCATCGCCTTTTGGGTTGTCGTGGGTGCTGCTCATGTCAGGCCGCAGTGTAGGACCTTGGCCCGCAGCCGGACGGTGGTGGTCGCCCCCGCGAGCACAGGATGGGCTGCCATGGCCGGTCGCCGTGGGCCGTATGATCACCGTCTCTTTGTCAGCCTTCAGGATATACACCATGAACCGCTGTCCGCCACCGTGGATCAATCATTTTTTTATAGCACTTCTGGCAGCACTGACGCTCGCTAGCAGCCTTTTTTCTTCAAATTTGAGCGCGCAGGAGACGGTGCGGCCCTTTCCGCCGCAGGCGCTTCGCGGCGAACTGGTGGTGACGCAGCCGCCCGAAGTGACGATCAACGGCATCGGCCGCCGCCTGGCGCCAGGGGCCCGCATCCGCGGCGCCAACAACATGCTGGTGCAGCCGGCCAGTCTGGTCGGTCAGGCGTTCATCGTGAACTTCACCTCCGGTGCGCAAGGCCTGGTGCAGGACGTGTGGATCCTCACGGATGCCGAGCGCCAGCAAAAGCGCGAAGGCGCCGAAGGCTCGGCAGGCAATTTCCGTTTCTTCAGCGACGCGGACCGCACCCCGCGCGATGACGGCAAGACCCCGTTCAACCAGTTGCCCAAGTTCGGCCAGCCGGGGAGCACGCGATGAGTGACGAGCGTGGAGGTGGAACCAGGAAGGTCTTCATCAAGACCTTCGGCTGCCAGATGAACGAATACGACTCGGACAAGATGGCCGATGTGCTGGCTGCTGCGCGTGGCTACGAGCCCACGCAGGATGTCGAACAGGCCGACCTCATCCTCTTCAACACCTGCTCGGTGCGCGAGAAGGCTCAAGAAAAGGTGTTCAGCGACTTGGGCCGTGTCAAACACCTCAAGGCGCGCGGCGCGATCATCGGCGTGGGCGGTTGTGTGGCCAGCCAGGAGGGCGCGGCCATCGTCGATCGGGCCCCTTACGTGGACATCGTGTTCGGCCCGCAGACGCTGCACCGCCTGCCCGACCTGATCGACCGGCGGCTGCGCGAGCGGCGCGCGCAGGTGGACATCAGTTTTCCCGAGGTCGAAAAATTCGACCACTTGCCACCCGCGCGCGTCGAGGGACCAAGCGCATTTGTCAGCATCATGGAAGGCTGCTCCAAGTACTGCAGCTATTGCGTGGTGCCCTACACACGTGGCGAGGAAGTGAGCCGCCCGCTGGCCGACGTGCTGGCCGAGATCGCGGGCCTGGCCGCCCAGGGCGTGCGCGAAGTGACACTGCTGGGGCAGAACGTGTACGCCTGGCGCGCGCCGCTGGTCGATTCGGCCAGCGCAGCCAGCACCGGGCAGATAGCGGATTTTGCGCTGCTGATGGATCTCGTGGCCGAGATCCCGGGCATCGAGCGCATCCGCTACACCACCAGCCACCCGAACGAGTTC
>CAYNWR010000130.1:1458-7224 GCA_964400915.1 uncultured Burkholderiaceae bacterium | reverse complement strand
ATGCCGTCACACTGGGCGCGAAACTGCGCAAGCCAAGGGACTGAAGCAGTTCAGCTGCGATCAGCACCTCCTGGGTGCGCGACTCGCCGGGCTGCGGCGTGAGCGACACGCGAATCGTGTCGCCAATGCCTTCCTGCAGCAGGATGCCCATCGAAACAGCCGAGGCCACCGTGCCCTTCACCCCCATGCCGGCCTCTGTCAGGCCAAGGTGCAAGGGGTGGTCGCAACGCGCGGCCAGTTCGCGGTAGACGGCTATGAGATCCTGCACGCCACTGACCTTGCAGGACAGGATCACCTGCTCGGGCGCCATGCCCAGTTGGGTGGCAAATTGGGCCGATTCGAGGGCCGAACGCACCAGCGCTTCGTACATCACCTGGCGGTCCGACCAGGGCTTGGTGCGCTTGGCGTTCTGGTCCATCAGAGAGGCCAGCAGTTCCTGGTCCAGGCTGCCCCAATTGACGCCGATGCGCACGGGACGATCGTGGCGCAGCGCCACCTCGACCATCTGGGCAAACTGCCGGTCGTGCTTGTCACCCTTGCCGACATTGCCCGGGTTGATGCGGTACTTGGACAGGGCTTGTGCGCAATCCGGGTGGTCGCTCAGCAGCCGGTGACCGTTGTAGTGGAAATCGCCCACCAAAGGCACATCGATGTCCATGCGGTCCAGCTGCTCACGGATGAAGGGAACCTCACGGGCCGCTTCGGGTGTATTGACCGTGATGCGAACCATCTCGGACCCCGCCAAGGCCAACTCCTTGACCTGGATGGCGGTGGCGACGGCGTCTGCCGTGTCCGTGTTGGTCATCGACTGAATGCGGACCGGGGCATCACCACCCACAGTGACGACGCGATCACCCCAACAAACGCGGGCCTGGCGGCTGCGCCGGGCCAGTGGTCGAGCCAATGCGATGGGGGGGCGTGAATCGTCCGGGCTGGGCATCAACGAACCTCGAATCTTGCGACGTTGTCTCGGCTCACAGGGCCCAGGTCAAAGGGCTGGCCACGCACCTTGACCGTCGCTTCGGTGGCGCGGCCCACGGTCACCCGCAGAGGAGGCGCCCCGTCCAGATGGATCATTTCGCCCGCTTCCAGGTTGCGACGCACCAGCACACCGGCCTGTCCGTCAATCACCTCAATCCAGCTGAGGCCGCGAACCTGAATGACCAGCATGCCGGCTGAGGCGACCGCAGGCCGTTCAACGGGCGCGGCTACCGGCGTCGCAACCGCGTCGGTGCGCCCCACGGGCGAACCCGGGGCTGAAACCTTGGCGGCGTCGTCTTTGGGCGGTGGCGCCGCGGGTGCCGGCGCGCCAACCCCTGGGGCATCCAAACCAGGCGCAGCGCCACCCGCTGCCACGCCCCGTGATTCGGAAATTCCATCAGTGGACCGGGACGCCGGCGATGGGGACCCAGGACCCGTGACCTCGGGCAAGAGTAGCAACACGAAGGCCGCCACCAGCAGGGCAAAAACAACCAGGGCCCCGGGACGCGTCAGGACATCGCGCAGCGATGGCCGGGTGGATTCGCCCGGTTTGCGAAAGGGCGCATTGATCGCTGCGTCTTCCTGCGGGAGCTGAGGCACCGATCCGGGCGGCAGCCATTGCAGGATGGGGGCGGGGTCGGTGCGAATCGCCCGGCACACGCTGCCCGTGAGCGCGCGCACAAACACCGGATCATGCAATTCGTCCAGCCGGCCGGCTTCCAGGGCCTCCAGCTTGGCGATCGGCACCTTGATGGTGCTGGCCAACGCCGCCAGGTGCATCCCGACGGCCTCGCGGGCCGAACGCAGGGCTGCACCCGCCCGGGCCGCATCGGACAATGGCGCCGACGTTGGCGCCGGTTCCATCGGATGTCCCGCCGGATCGGCCGATGGGAGGTGCGCCTCACTCATGGAACGCCTTGCGGTCGAAGGCGCCCGTCTCGCGCGACTGGGGAAAACGCCGGTGCAATTGATCGCCGAGTTGATTCACCGCCTGTGTATTGCCAAGGCGCTGTTCGACCTTGGCGCCCAACCACAAGGACTCAGCATTGGCAAACTCGCTGTTGTTGATCCGGCGTATGTAGAACTGGGCACGAACGTTTTCGCCGCGATTGAACAGCAAGCTGGCCAGGTTGTAACCCGTGATGGGGTTGCCTGCGTCCAACTCGTAGGACCGCGCCAGACTCTGTTCGGCTTCGCCGAGACGGTTTGCACGCATCTCACAGAGTCCTTTGGCCATCAAGGTCTTGGGGCGCTCACCGTAGGTCGGGTTGTCCAGGGCCTGCTGAAACATCCGAAAGGACTCGTCGTACCGTCCCTGTTGGCAATACAACCAGCCCACGTTGTGCAGTGCCGCTGCATCCCGGCTGTTGAGGGCCAGGGCGCGGCGGAAAGACTCCTCGGCGGTGCGGTTGTCATTCAGGCGCATGAAGATGAGACCACGCAAGTTATGGGCTTCACCAAAGCTGGGATCGGTCGTCAACGCCTGCTTCAATTCGTCCAGGGCAACGTTGGTCTGCCCCTGCTCAAAATAACCCACCGCCAGAGCAAGCCGCACACGGGCACGCTTGCGCACGTCGGTTTCGTCCGATTCGGTCACGGGCTCGGGCCGTGCGTCTGGTCCGGACCCAGGCGCTGCACATCCCACGATACAGGCAAGCAGCAACGCCAGGCTCAAGGCTCGCCGCGCTCGCTCCGACCATCGAGCCGACCCACCTTGGTGCCGCTTGGCCCCCCGAAACGGCCCAACGGTGACGACGGACGCATTCATCATGACGCGCGCTCCATGGTGGCTGGACGAAGATAGACCTGCATGCGTTGACGACGATCGACCATGCGGGGGCGTGCATCGGTTCGATCTCGCACCTCGCCGGCGAGTTGCCCGCAGGCGGCATCGATGTCATCACCTCGGGTCTTGCGCACCGTGGTCACGATACCGGCCGCGCTGGTGATGGCGGCAAACGCTTCGACTGCAGCGGCCGGTGATTTGCGCAATCCCGAGGCTGGAAACGGATTGAAAGGAATCAAATTGAGCTTGCACCACTTGACGCCCAAATCGCGGTCTTGCAACAGCCCAACCAAATCGTGAGCCAGCGCCGAGCTGTCGTTGACGCCATCGAGCATGCAGTACTCGAACGTCACAAAATCCCTGGGCGCTGACGCCAGATAGCGCTTGCAGGCAGCCAACAGTTGCGCAATGGGGTATTTGCGATTCAGGGGCACCAGGTGGTCGCGCAAGGCATCGTTGGGCGCATGCAGTGAGACCGCGAGCGCAACCGGGCAGTCCAGCGCAAGGCGATCGATCATCGGCACAACACCCGAGGTGGACACGGTTACGCGCCGACGGGAAAGCCCGTACGCCAGATCGTCGAGAAACAGGTTCAAGGCGGTGACCAGGGGGGCGTAGTTCTGCAGCGGCTCGCCCATCCCCATCATGACGACGTTGGTCACCGCGCGTGGCCTGGACATCTGTCCGGCCAACTGCCCGGACAAGGTTCGTTGTGCGTGCCACAACTGGGCAACGATCTGCCCAGCATCGAGGTTTCGGCTGAATCCTTGATGTCCAGTGGAACAAAAGGTGCACCCCACGGCACACCCGGCTTGCGACGATATGCACAAGGTTCCGCGATCGTCTTCAGGAATGAAAACAGATTCGATGACATCGCCGCCGCCGACATCGAACAACCACTTGACCGTACCGTCTTCCGATCGAACCTCGGACACGACATCCAGGGCTTCGATGCTTGCACACTGCGACAACTCGTGCCGAAGGTCCTTCGCCAGATCCGTCATGCCGTCAAACGCACCGACACCGCGCTGATGAATCCAGCGCTGCAACTGGTGGGCCCGGAAGGGCTTGTGCCCACGCTCACGGCAAAACGACTCCAGGGCCGTTCGATCAAGAGCCAGCAGGTTGGTCTTCATCGGTGATCCTTGGGTATCGACGCGGCTGAAGGCAAGGGGCGCCGCGCGCCGCCGGGTCAGCTCAGCGCGTGTGGATATTCATCTCCGGGAAGAAGAACGCGATTTCAGCACGGGCGGTTTCCGCACCATCCGAACCATGAACCGCATTGGCGTCGATGCTGTCGGCAAAGTCCGCCCGGATCGAACCCGCCGCGGCTTTCTTGGGGTCGGTTGCGCCCATCAGTTCGCGGTTCTTTGCGATGGCGCCTTCCCCAGAAAGCACCTGCACCATCACGGGCCCGGAAATCATGAAGTCGACGAGATCCTTGAAGAAGGGGCGTTCGCGATGAACACCGTAAAAGGCCTCGGCATCGGTACGCGAGAGGTGCATCATGCGTGCAGCGATCACCCGAAGGCCAGCCGCTTCGAATCGTGCATAGATTTGACCGATGACATTTTTTGCCACTGCGTCGGGTTTGATGATGGACAGGGTCCGTTCGATCGCCATGCGAGTAGTTTCCTGAAGAGTTGAAGGTTTTGAAATCGAAGAAATTCCCAGATCGCTTTCCAAACTGACCTTGAGATCCGGAAGTTAACCCTTGAGTGTAAGCGCCGTCCCGAATGGGCCCGGTATTTTCAGGCCTAAGCGTGGCAAGGACATCCGACTAGGCCCCCGACGGCCCCCTGCGGCGGCCACTGCGCGAGCCCCGGGACGGATTGTTCCCAGCGCCTCGTGGACCGTCTCCGCGCGCGCCACCGGACCGCGCTGAACTCGGGAATCGGTCGTTGTTGATGTAACCCAAGGACGTGCGCATCGGATCCGGTTGACCGCCGGCGCCCGCCGACCCGCGGCCCGCGCCTCTGGACTTGTCAAAGCGTGCTTCCCCCTGGGGGTTGCCACCAAATCGCGTCACCATCGGATCGCGTTGGCGCGGCGCGCTTGGCTTGCCACCGCGCCGGCGCTGTCCACCCGCTCCCCGATCCGGGGACATGCGGCCACGGCCAGCGTCACGTGGCGCCGGCCCGGCGCGATGCCCGGAAAGACCTGCCAGGGTTTCCACCTCACGGTCCGTCAGCTCCATCCAGTGTCCGCGACGAAGGCCTCTGGGCAGCGCCATCGAACCATATCGAATGCGGATCAGCCTGCTGACCGCGTGGCCCACCGATTCAAACATGCGCCGAACTTCACGGTTGCGACCTTCCCGAATCCGCACACGGTACCAGCAATTGGCGCCTTCACCGCCACCGTCCTCGATGGCATCGAACTTGGCCAGCCCATCATCGAGATTCACACCGTCCAGCAGGCGTTGGCGTTCTTCCAACGAAAGCGAACCCAGGGATCGAACTGCGTATTCGCGCTCCAGTCCAAACCGCGGGTGCATCAGGCGATTGGCGAGTTCCCCAGAGTTGGTGAACAGCAAGAGGCCCTCGGTGTTGATATCCAGACGCCCGACCGATTGCCACTTTCCTTGTCCCAGCTTGGGCAGTTTCCGATAGACCGTCGGGCGATTCTGCGGATCGCCATGCGTCACGATCTCACCGACCTCCTTGTGGTAGGCGATCACCCGTGGCGGCGGCGGCTGAATGCGGACCCGGACCGGCTTGCCATTGACCTTGACCGAATCACCAAACTGAATGCGCTGACCAATATGGGCAGGCTCGTTGTTGACGGAAATGCGCCCTTCCGTGATGAGTTGTTCCATCTCCAGGCGTGATCCCAAGCCAGCTTGGGCCAGGATCTTGTGCAGTTTGGGAAATTCGGGCTGCGGAGCCAGAACCCGCTTGGGTGGCAGCAACTGCTCATCGACCTCGTCGGCATCGAAGCGACCGGAGACAACGTCGGCAAATTGAACCTGTTCGACGGCAACCACCGGTTCGGCAGGC
>CAYNWR010000130.1:0-1358 GCA_964400915.1 uncultured Burkholderiaceae bacterium | reverse complement strand
GCTGTCAGGCTTTCCGAAGGAGCCGCCAAGGGCAATTGCCCGTCAGTGAGACTGGCTGGGCTCTCGGCACTGGCATCTGGCTCACCAGCAGTCGCGTCACTGGCCAAAGCGTTGCTGGCAAGTGCAGCCAGGCCTTCGGTGCCCAACTCGGGCAGTTGTTCCAATGACGTCAGGCCCAGATCCGACAGGAACTGCCGCGTCGTTGCAAACAAGGCAGGCCGGCCTGTCGTCTCACGGTGTCCGATGGTCTCGACCCAGCCACGATCCTCCAATTGCTTGAGGATCAGGCTATTGATCGTGACACCGCGAATTTCTTCCATGTCGCCGCGTGTGACGGGTTGCCGGTAGGCGATGATGGCCAAGGTTTCCAGGACAGCTCGGGTGTATTTGGGCGGCTTCTCGGCATTGATGCGAACCAGATACGGCGCCATTTCGGGTCGACTCTGGAAGCGCCAACCCGTGGCCAGCGCGATCAGTTCCACGCCTCGAAGTGTCCAGTCCCGCTGGAGATCCTCCAGCAACGATTTGACGCTGTCAGGCGAAAGCTCGTCTGCAAATAGCAGACACAAATCGCGCACCTGCAAGGGGCGATCCGCGCAAATCAATGCGGTTTCGAGGATGCGTTTTGCATCCGTCGCATTCATGGGTGCTATCGGTCGATTGAGCCTGAAGGGTAAACAGCCTGCGGTGCTTGGCGCAAGTTCCCCTGCGCGAGCACATCACCGTCATGCGGCAAATGGCTGATCGGGGGGGTTCGTCGCGCGCCATTGGGTGGCCGCACGCTGCCGAACCTGTGCGGGATTGTAGCCCAGCCCTGCAGCCTGCAATGCCGATAGCAGGTCGGGCGGAGGCTGTGAAATCCAATGCATCGGCCGTTTGGTCGACGGATGCTCCAGTTGCAGGCTGGTGGCGTGCAGCGCCTGCCGAGTCATCCCAAGTTCAGCCCGCCCCCCATAGAGAACGTCGCCCAGCAAGGGGTGCCCCAACCACTGTGCGTGGGCGCGAATCTGGTGAGTACGTCCTGTGCCAAGGCGGCAATACAGCAGACTGTGCGATTCGCTTCGGACCATGAGCTCAAAGCGTGTCCAGGCCTTGCGACCCATCGTCGGTACAGATGGGTCAAACGCCTTCATTCGTACCCGTTGACGTGGATCACGACCGATCGAAGCAAAAACGTCAAGGGTCTTCTGATGCTGCCAGCGACCCTGAACGCAGGCCAGATACTCCCGTCCAACCGACCTGCTGGATATTGCGGCCACCAAGTCCGCCATGGCCGGTCTCGATTTGGCGACGACCATCAATCCGCTCGTGTCCTTGTCGAGGCGGTGGACGATGCCCGCGCGAGGCAACGCGGCGAA
>CAYNWR010000129.1:0-7234 GCA_964400915.1 uncultured Burkholderiaceae bacterium | reverse complement strand
TCCAGTGGATGCGCAACATCCAGGACTGGTGCATCAGCCGCCAGCTCTGGTGGGGCCACCGAATTCCCGTCTGGTATGGCGAGGATGGTTCCATTTTTGTAGCAAACAATGAAGACGAGGCGCTCGCCAAGGCCAGAATTGCGGGCTATGACGGCAGCTTGCGGCGCGACGAGGACGTGCTGGACACCTGGTACTCCTCGGCCCTGGTGCCCTTCTCGACCGTGGGCTGGTCGGGGGGAATGGCCCCCACGCCCCCCGCTGCGCCCGATCCGCTTTCGGACTACGAGTTGTACCTGCCCAGTTCCGTGCTGGTGACGGGCCACGACATCCTGTTCTTCTGGGTCGCGCGCATGATCATGATGACGACCCACTTCACCGGCCGGGTCCCGTTTCTCGACGTGTACATCCACGGCCTGGTGCGCGACGCCCAGGGCGAGAAGATGAGCAAGAGCGAGGGCAATGTGCTCGACCCCGTCGACCTGATCGACGGGATCGACCTGCCGGCGCTGCTGGACAAGCGCACGACGGGCCTGCGCCGACCGGAAACCGCGCCACAGGTGCGCAAGAACACCGAGCGCGAGTTTCCCGATGGCATACCGGCCTACGGCGCCGACGCGCTGCGCTTCACCTTTGCCTCGGTGGCCAGCATGGGCAGCAGCATCAACTTCGACCCCAAACGCTGCGAGGGCTACCGCAATTTCTGCAACAAGCTGTGGAATGCCGCGCGCTTTGTGCTGATGAACTGCGAAGGCCACGATTGCGGCCTGAAGGAGCACACCAAGGCCGAATGTGCGCCGCCCGCCTTGGATGCCGACGGGCGCGAGATTCGACCTGCGGGGCCGTTTCACGGCTACCTGCGCTTCAGCCAGGCCGATCGCTGGATCAGCTCCTTGCTGCAGCAGACCGAGGCCGCTGTCGAAAAGGGGTTTGCCGAATACCGCCTGGACAACGTGGCTTCGGCCATCTACACCTTCGTGTGGAACGAATACTGCGACTGGTACCTGGAGATCGCCAAGGTGCAGATCCAGGCCGGCAGCGAAGCACAGCAACGCGCCACGCGGCGCACGCTCATTCGCACGCTTGAGGCGATCCTGCGCCTGGCGCATCCGCTGATCCCCTTCATCACCGAGGAGCTGTGGACAAAGGTTGCCCCGGTGGCCGGCCTGGGTGCGGGCGTGGCCTCGGTGGGCGTCGCGCGTTATCCGCAGGCTCAGCCCGAGAAGATCGACCCCGAGGCGCTGGCCGGCATGGACCGTGTCAAGGCCCTGGTGGATGCCTGCCGCAACCTGCGTGGTGAGATGGGTGTGTCGCCAGCCCTGCGCACGCCGCTGTACACAGTGGGTGATGCCGATTTTGTGGGCCAGCACAGCGCAACCCTGCAGGCGCTGGCCAAGCTCAGCGAGGTCAAGGTGTTCACCGACGATGCCCGGTGGGCACAGGCCACACAAGGGCTGCCCGTTGCCGTGGTGGGTGCGGTGCGCCTGGGCCTGTTTGTCGAAGTCGATGTCGACGCCGAGCGTGCGCGCCTGGCCAAGGAGATCGCACGGCTGGAGATCGAAATCGGCAAGGCCCAGGGCAAGCTTGCCAACGAAGCCTTTGTGGCGAAGGCCCCCGCCACCGTCATCGAACAGGAGCGCAAGCGCCTGGCGGATTTCGGCGCCGCGCTGGACAAGCTGCGCACACAGCACCAGCGCCTGGGCTGACATCCATTCGCGTTCATCAATCCCCCAAACCTGACAGCAACACCATGCCGACTGCCTCACCCATCAAGAAAGCCGTCTTTCCCGTCGCCGGTCTTGGAACGCGCTTTCTGCCGGCCACCAAGGCCTCACCCAAGGAAATGCTGCCGGTCGTTGACAAGCCCCTGATCCAGTACGCGGTGGAGGAAGCCTACGAGGCCGGCATCCGCCACATGATCTTCATCACGGGGCGCAACAAGCGCGCCATCGACGACCACTTCGACACCGCCTACGAACTGGAAAGTGAGCTGGAGGCCGGCAACAAGCAGGAACTGCTGGCGCTGGTGCAGAACGTCAAGCCCGACGACATGGTGTGTTCGTATGTGCGCCAGGCCCGGGCGCTGGGCCTGGGCCATGCGGTGCTGTGTGCCGAACACCTGGTGGGCACCGACCCCTTCGCCGTGCTGCTGGCCGACGACCTGATGATCGGCCTGCCGGGCGGCAAAGGCGTGCTGCGCCAGATGGTCGACCGCTTCGCCTTGCTGGGCCGCTCGATCCTTGCCGTGCAGGAGGTCCCGCGCGAGCACGTGCGCCGCTATGGCATCGTGGCCGGGACACAGGTCGAGGACCGACTGATGCGCGTGTCGCACATGGTCGAAAAGCCGGCGCCCGATGTGGCGCCCTCGCGCATGGCGGTCGCAGGCCGCTACGTGCTCACCGCCGCGGTGTTCGATGAAATCCGCAACCAGCCGCGCGGCGTGGGCGGCGAGATCCAGCTCACCGACGGCATCGCCGGCCTCATGACCAAGGAGGCCGTCTACGCCTTTCAATACGAAGGCAAGCGCTACGACTGCGGCAGCAAGGAAGGATTTCTGGAGGCGACCGTCGAACTTGCATTGGCCCACCCGCAAGTGGGCGCCTCGTTTCGCGACTACCTCAAGAACTTGTCGCTTTGAACCTGACCGGATTCGTCCGGGTGCGCGCAGCTTGGGGTGGCGCTAGGCGTAGCGCCGCGACACGGTCTGCGCCACGCAGACCGGCTTGCTGCTGCCTTCGCGCTCGATGGTGACATCCCAGGTCATCTGCAGGCCGTTGTCAGGAATCGGGTCGGCGGCGACCAGGCTCAGGTGGGCACGCAGGCGGCTGCCGGCGGGAACGATCCCGACAAAGCGCACACGGTTGAGGCCGTAGTTGACGCCCATGCGGGCGGGCTCCTCGATCACGAGCGCGCTTTCAAACAGCTTCGGGATCAGCGACAAGGTGAGAAAGCCGTGTGCGATGGGTGCACCGAACGGGCCGGCCCGGGCGCGCTCGACATCCACATGGATCCATTGGTGATCGCCCGTGGCCTGGGCAAACAGGTTGATCTGTTCCTGAGTAACGGTGATCCAGTCGCTGCTGGCAACGGGTTGACCGACCAGCGCGACAAGGTCCTTGAGGGTGCGAAGTTGGGTGGGCATGGATGGGTCGGGCTGAACGTGCCCGGCGGGGATGGATGGGTTGAAGGAAGCGGCAGACGACTGGGCGCGGCAGGATCCCTACTGCAGCCAGCCCGCAAGCGTCTGCCATTGGTCCAGGTCTTTCTGGACGCGCGTGGGATTGACATCGAACAGCGTGAGGCCCCGGGCCGCCAACTGGATGTAGTTCTGCGTGTCACGCAGGTAGCCCAACACGGGCAGTCCCAGCGAATCGACGAATTCGTGCAGCTTGTCCGCAGCAATGGTGCGTGCATCGACGCGCATGCCCACCACCCCCACGCGCAGACCCGACGCGCCCTTGAAGGCGGCCAGTTCATCCAGGAATTGCTGCGTGGCAAAGATGTCGAAGACACTGGGCTGCAGCGGCACCACCACATGGGTGGCCAGCTTCAGCACGTCCTTGAAGCGCCACCCATGCAAACCGGCGGGGGTGTCCAGGACCACGTGGGTGGTGCCCTTGGGCGGGCGGGCGATCAGATCGGGCGTCAGCTCCCAGGTGCTGATGGGCGCCACCGTGGCGGGGCGCAGGCCAAGCCACAAGCGGGCCGATTGCTGACGGTCGGCGTCGCCCAGCATCACCGCATGGCCACGGTTGGCGTACAGGCCGGCAATCTGGGTGGCCAAGGTGGACTTGCCGACACCACCCTTGGGATTGGCAACAACAACAACGGGCATGCGAAGGCCTCCTCAAGTCCGATCAGGGCGCGACCAGCGCGTGCAACTCGCGCTCGAGCAGTTGTGGATCGCCCAGTTGCAGCTCGATCAGGCGCCGCAGGTGCGTCATGCTGTCGATGTCCAGCCCACGGCACAGCAGGCCCAGATCCTGGCCGCTGCAATGGGCCACTTCGCAATCGAGGGTGATCTGCTCGTCCAGGCCCAGCAGGCCCATGCTGATCCAGCAGCGGGTGCCCAGCGCCGGCGTCGGGCTGCCCGGCGACAAGCGCACCAGGGCGCCCTTGAAGCTCAGGTCCAGCACCACCACATCCAGGCGTTCGGTGCGCGTCGTCAGGCGGGCCGGCGCCTCAAAGGAGACGCGGGCAAAGTGGCGTCGGTTGGTGCTCATGGGCTTCAAATCCTAACCGACCCGGCTGCAGCGCCTTGCTGCAACCATTCGGGCGGGTTCGCCCAGCGTTCGCACCAGGGCAGGAAATCGGACACCGGCATCGGCCGGGCTATGCAATAGCCCTGGGCCAGGCGCCCGCCCAAGGCCACCAGGCGCGTGCCGTGCTCCACGGTTTCAACCCCTTCGGCAACCACGTCCTTGCCGAAGGACCTCGCCATGGCGATCACCGCCTCGACGATGGCCCGGTCGCCCGTGTTGCCGACCATGCCCTGCACAAAACTCTTGTCGATCTTCAAGGTGTTCACGGGCAGGCGGCGCAGATAGGCCAGCGACGCATAGCCCGTCCCGAAGTCATCGAGCGCTGTGGAAACCCCCAGCGCACGCAAGGCCTCGACAATGGCGCCGGCTGCTTCCACGTCGGACAGGGCCGCGCTTTCCGTGACCTCGATTTCGATCTGATGTGCCCCCACCGCCGGGTGCGCCGCCAGCCGCCGGCCGATGCCTTCGATCAGCCCAGGGCTTTGCAGGTGCAAGGCCGTCAGGTTCACCGCCAGTTGGCGGCGCGACCCTGCATCGGCCCAGGCGGCGAGGATCTCAAACGCCGCATCGATCACCCATTCGCCAAAGGGCACGTCCATCTCCGAGCCCTCGATGCTGGACAGAAACCGGGCCGGCGCCAACACACCGTCCTGGGGATGCCGCCAGCGCACCAAGGCCTCGGCCCCCACCACCACGGCACTGACCATGTCCACCTTGGGTTGCACAAACAACTCGAATTCGCGCTGGTTCAGCGCCTGGCGCAAACGCACCAGGGTCTGGCTGCGTTCCTGCCGCTGCTGCTCGCGCCCGGCATCAAAGCTGCGCACCTGGTTGCGCCCGCTCTGCTTGGCCCGGTACATGGCCTGATCGGCATGACGCAACAGGGTGATGGCATCCGACGGATCGCTGGGAAAGAAGGTCACGCCGATGCTGGCCGTCACCTGCAGCGCCAGACCATCCACCACAAAGGGTGACGCGATGGCTTCCATCACGCGGTCCAGTGTCGCCAGGCCCGGCTCCTCCGACTCGAGGTTGCTGATCAGCAGCACGAATTCGTCGCCACCCACCCGCGCGGCGGTGTCGACCGAGCGCGAACGCTCGCGCATGCGCCGGGCCAGTTCCACCAGCAGGCGATCACCCATCGCGTGCCCGTGACGATCGTTGATGGGCTTGAATCCGTCCAGATCCAGATAGGCAACCGCCAACAGGCCCCCCGTGCGCCTGGACAAGGCCATCGCCTGCTCGAGTCGGTCGGCCAGCAGCTCGCGGTTGGGCAGTCCGGTGAGCATGTCGTAGTGCGCGCTTCGCTGCAGGCTCATCTCGTGCTCGCGTTGCTGGGTGACGTCCAGGGTTACACCCAGCACCCGCGCCGGCCGCCCATCGGGTGTGCGATCGACGATGCGCCCGATGTTGCGGATCCATCGGCTTGATCCATCGGCCAATTGCAGATGCCGCACCACGTCGTAGTGGTCATCGCGCGAAGTCTTGAAGGCTGCCACCGCCGCCCGCGCGGTTTCCCGATCGTCGGGGTGCACGCCTTGCGACAGAACGTTCCCCGTGATCGGACCCTGGATGCCGTTGATGCCCAGGTGCTGACGCCAGCGCGTGTCCCCCGAGATCACACCGCCTTTCAAGTCCCAGTCCCAGGTGCCCAGATCGGCTGCCGCAATGGTGAGCGACAGCATCTGCTCGCGCTCACGCAGTTGGTCCAGGGTCTGGATCAGCTCGGTCTGATCGCGCAGCGCCGAGATCGAATGCAGCTCACCGTCGAGTTCCAGGCGCCGGATCGACAAATTCATGATCCGCGCCTCACCCTGACGCGTGAGGTAGTTGACCGGCACGTTCAACAACTCGTCGCGGCCCTGGAACAGGGCCTGCACCCGTTCGCGCTCCTCGCGCGGGGCCAGTGCCAGACCGGCAGCCGTGCGGCCGATGGCCTCGGCGCGCGAATAGCCCGACCAGTTGCACCACGCGTCGTTGACGTCAACGATGGTGCCTGTGGCCACCTTCATCAACGTCATGGGCTCGGGCATAAACTGGAAAAGGGTGGCAAATCGCTCTTCGCTGCGTTGCAGGCGCTCGATGGCTCGCCTGGATGGGTCCACATCCTGGGCGATGCCGCGCAGGCAGACCAGGGCGCCGGATGGGTCCAACACCGGTTCGCCGAACACAAACAACCAGACACGCCGCCCGTCGTTGCGTCGGGCGATCTCCACCTCGCAGCTCCAGGGCAGGCGCTCCTGGATCGCGCGGCGCAGGTGCTCGCGCATCACCGGGCGATGTTCCTCGACGACCGATTCGGCGATGAAATCGAAGGGTTCGGCCGAGGGATCGTCGACACCGAGAATGCGATAACAGGCATCGGACCAGAAATGCGTCTGCGGGGACAGTCCGAACACCCAGGCGCCCAGGCGGGCCTCACGTCCCACGGCATTGAACAAGGCTGCGGAACGGCGCACGTCGTCGCGGACGCTGTCGCTGCTGATCACGCCCGCCCCATCCGAACGGTTTGCAGATTCGGATGGCATGCCGATCCGTCAAGTCACCGGCGCAGCCGCCTGCCTGGCAGCCACCGCACCGTCCGTTTCGGCTTCAAAGAAACACACGCAACTGCGGCCCGATCCCTTGGCTCGGTACAAGGCCCGGTCGGCCAGGCGCATGAGGGTCGCCCCATCCAGCGCATCGCTGGGGAAGCGGGCGATGCCGATGCTCGCGCCAACACCCACCTGCAGGTTGCTCGCAAGGTTCACCGGCGCCAACAGCCCCGACAACACGCGCTGAGCGATGTGACCGGCCACATCGCTGGACTCGTCGGACTCGGCCACCACCACCACGAACTCGTCGCCGCCCAGGCGCGCGCGCAACTCACCCTGTCGCAACAGGCCGTTGAGGCGCGCACCCACCTCGGCCAGCACAGCGTCACCTGTGGCGTGCCCGTGCTGATCGTTGATGGGCTTGAAGCGGTCCAGGTCGAT
>CAYNWR010000128.1:0-7238 GCA_964400915.1 uncultured Burkholderiaceae bacterium | reverse complement strand
CAAGGCCGAGGCCGACGCTGCCGACGTCCTGTCGCACCGCGACGGCCTGACCGAGCGCGAGATCGACGTGGTGGCGCGCGAGCTCAAGGTCAAGCGCGAAGAGGTCATCGAGATGGAGACCCGCATGTCCGGTGGCGATGTGGCACTGGATCCGGGACCCGGCGAGGATGGCGAAGAAAGCTACGGTCCGATTGCCTACCTGACCGACGCCAACCACGAGCCCACGGCCCTCATCGAATCGCACCAGCGCGACACCCTGGCCAGCGATGGCATTGCCACCGCATTGCAGGCACTGGACGAACGCAGCCGCCGCATCGTCGAAGAGCGTTGGCTCAAGGTCAACGACGACGGTTCGGGTGGCATGACACTGCACGACCTGGCCGCCGAATTCGGTGTGAGTGCCGAGCGCATCCGCCAGATCGAAGTGGCCGCCATGAAGAAGATGAAGAAGGCGCTGACGGAATACGCCTGAAGCCCTGAGCGCTGCAGCCCTGCAGCCGTGGCGCGTCAAGCGCCGTTCAACAGCAGGCGAATGTCGGCGGTCAGGGCCTCTGCACCCGTCCCGTGGCGCGTATACAGGCGCAGGCGCCCTTGCTGATCGTAGACAAAACTGCCTGCGGAATGGTCGATGGTGTAGCTCGTCGGCGTCTTGCCGTCGACTTTCTTGTAGTACACCTTGAAATGCTTGGCCGTTGCGGCCAGCTCGTCAGCCGAAGACGGTCGCAACGCGACAAAGCTCGGGTCGAAATTGCCCATATAGGCCTTGAGCACCTCCGCCGTGTCGCGCTCGGGATCCACCGTCACGAACAGACCTTGCAGGCGCTCGCCATCCGCCCCCAGGCGCTTTTTCACTTCGGCCAGCTCTGCCAGGGTGGTGGGGCACACGTCGGGGCATTGTGCGTATCCGAAGAACAGCACGACCACCTTGCCCTTGTATGAGGCCAGGGTGCGCCGCTCGCCCAAATGGTCGGCAAGTGCGAGATCGCGGGCATAGTCGGCGCCTGTGATGTCGATCGCCGCAAACGAGGCCTTTTTTTCGCCACAGGCAAGCAAAAGGCCGATAGCGAGCATGGAGACTGATACTTTAGCTATCTTAAATATAGCATGTCGGCGATGACTCATTGAATGTGTCCTACAGCAGGTAGTGATCCACCAGCAGCGCGGCAAAGAGCGCGCTCAGGTGGATCAACGAAAATCGAAAGGTCTTGCGCGCCAGCTCATCCGAGTAACGGCGCCACAAGGCCACCGCATGGCCGATGAATCCCGCATTGAGGACCAATGCAGCCACCAGGTAGATCCAGGAACTCATGCCATATGCAAAGGGCATGAGGCAGGCAGCGGCAAGGACGATGGTGTACAGCAGGATCTGCAAGCGCGTGAACTCGTTGCCGTGGGTCACCGGCAGCATGGGCAAGCCCGACTTGCGGTAGTCGTCCACACGATAGAGCGCCAGGGCCCAGAAATGCGGAGGGGTCCAGAGGAAGATGATCAGGAACAGCATCATCGCCTCGGGGCCAACGTCGCCCGTCATGGCGGCCCAGCCCAGCACCGGCGGCATGGCGCCGGACGCGCCGCCGATCACGATGTTCTGTGGCGTGAGCGGCTTGAGCACCACGGTGTAGATCACCGCGTAGCCGACAAAGGTCGCCAGCGTCAGCCATAGCGTGAGTGAGTTCACGCCTCGATAGAGAATCCAAGCGCCCACCGCGCACAAGACACTGGCAAACACCAGGGTCTGCAGGTCGCCCAGGTCGCCGCGCGCAGTCGGGCGCCAGGCGGTGCGTTTCATGCGCGCGTCGATGCCTTTTTCGATCAGGCAATTGAAAGCCGCTGCAGCGCTGGCAACCAGCCAGATGCCCATACACGCCCAGAGCACCACCTGCCACTGACCAACCTGCGGAAAACCGGGCAGCGCCAAGGCCATGCCGATCAGCGCACAAAACACGATGAGCTGGATCACACGTGGCTTGGTGAGCGCATGAAACTGCCGGACGCGTTCCATCATGGTCATGCGCGCACCCCGGCTTCCACCAGCACCAGCACCAATCCTGCGGCGCCCGCGGTGTGCATCAAGGCCGCCAGAAGCGGCCACCCCAGCGCCACGTTGCCCAGACCCGTCAGCACCTGCCAGGCCAGGAGCGCCACGAGGAACTGGGCTGTGCGCACGTGGTCTCGACTGCCTTGCTGACGCAAGCGCCAACAAAGGCCCAACACCGCGATCAGGACCAGCAGTGCAAAACAGCGATGGGTCAAATGGATGGCCACCAGCGCCTCGCTGGGCAAGGCCTGTCCGGCAGCGGTTTGTCCCAGAGGCCGCCAGATCTCGAACCCGGCTGAAAAGTCGGCCGAGGGCCACCACAAGCCGCTGTGGCAGTGTGGGATTTCACTGCATGCCAGTACGGCGTAATTGGAGCTGACCCAGGCGCCCAGGGCCGCCTGCACCAGCACCACCACCAGCGTGGCCCAGACGAGGCCTCGCAAGCCCTGAGGCAATCGTGACCCCACCGACGACGAGGCCGGTTCCCCTGTGGCCTCACCTGAGCCGGTGGCCGCGCTGGCGCGCGCCACATGTTCATAGGCCGCCCACTGCACACGCAGCAGTGCGGCCAGCAACAAAGCACCCAGCAGATGCGCGGTCACGATGGCTGGCCAGAGCTTCATCGTGACCGTCAAGGCGCCAAACGCGCCTTGAAGGCAAACCGCAACCACCACCAGCAGGGCCCAGGGCATGCCTGCCCCTGCTGGCTGGGTCAACCCCGGAAGCGACAGTTGCCGCCGCCAGCGCCAGCGCAAGGCGGCAGTGGCCACGATCAAGGCGCCCACAGCCGATGCAAAGTAGCGATGCACCATCTCGATCCAGGCTTTGGACCGTGTCACAGGCCCCGAAGGCAGGGCTGTCTCTTCGTGGGCGATCTGCGCAGCGGCGCCCCAGGGCGTGGCCTTGCCGTAACAACCGGGCCAGTCAGGACATCCCAATCCCGAATCGGTCAGTCGGGTGAAGGCACCCACCACAATCAGGTCCAGGGTCAGGAACACGGTCCATCCCACCAGCATGCGCAAGCGCGCCGCTGGCCCGGCGCCACGCCAGCGCAAGGACAGCCACAACAGGGGCACGGCCGCAACCGCGCCAGCGATGGCCAACAGAACCAATACCGGGGCGAGATCAACCGACGGCATGTGCTTGTCATCGCCCCGGTCGATCCCAACTGGCCGACGCGCGCAACACGCGCTCCAGATCGCGTTTGGCGCGCGACGCGTCGGAGTTGCTCAGTCCCACCGGGAATCGCATCATCCACTCGCCCATCGGATCGACCACATAGAGATGTTCTTCGAGCCGGTGACCGTCCTGCGGCGCCAACCATTTGCCGATCACCGCACCTTCCACGCGCAACACCGTCGCCTGCGCCAAGGCAGGCAGCAGCTGCGGCCGCACCTCGGACTTGTCATTGACGAACCAGACCCAGTCGACCCGCTCCTTTTCCTTGCCCAGCGCTTCGCGCAACTGGCGTTGCAGGAAGAGCTGTCGTTCGCACAGGGCATCGCAGGCGCCGCCGCCCACACTCACCAGCAACCATTGCCCCCTGAGGCCACTCAGGGCACGGACCACGCCATGCAGGTCGACGCCATCGACGGCAGGCATCGATCGGGTCGGCACAACGAGCTCGCCAAAGCTTCGAATCGCGGCCGGGCGCCAGATGAAGAAAGCCAGGTAGGAAGCCACCACGGGCGCAGCACACACCGCCAGAACGAACAGCATGCGAATGCGGCCCGCACGGGTGCGTGCAGCCGCCTGGGCTGCGGCCAGATCGGCAACGCCCGGCGCCGCGTGCACGGCGAGGTCGAGCGCCTGGCCGTCAGGCGCGCGCTCGGTCGCGCCGCCCGGGGCGGATCCAATCGAACCAGACATACAGGAATGCAATCAAAAAGGCGATGGCGAACCATTGAAACGAGTAGCCCAGGTGCTTCTCCCGGCCAGACGGAGCAAACGTCCAGTCGCGTTGAAGGCCATCCGGGGAGGCTGCCGCAGTTTGCAACACGGTCAGGCCTGGTTCGACCCGCACCCCGGACATGGACCAGATCGATAGGTCCAGATTGTGACGGATGGCGTCCGACCCTGAACCCTGCACAGGATCTTTGCCCGGCTGCAAACGGCCTAATTCAAAGCGCTGCCCCGGCATCGGCGCAAATTGCCCAACGAGCGTGTCGCTGTCAGGCTCGGGCGGCACCCAACGGGGCAGGCGGTTGGGCTGGCCGGGATCCAGCGGCACAAAACCGCGCTGGACGGCAAACGCCACCGGAACGCCGTCTGCCACAAAGGGGGCAACCATCACAAATCCGTGGCGCCCGCCCATGCTGCGACCCGCCAGAGCCGCGGGGGCGACTGCCAGCCATCGGCCTTGCAGCACCACACGTCGGTGCACCAGTCCGTCCGACGCAAGGGCTGCTGATCCTGTCGCCCCCCGGCTGCCTGTGTCGCTGGGTGTCGCGCGCAGCACGTCGGACAAGGCACGGTTGTCCAACGCGGGCATCGCCGCACGACGCTCCAACGCGGCTTGCCAGGCATCCTTTTGCGCCGCCCGATCCAACTGCCAGAAGCCCGCCGACGTGGCAACGGTGATACCGACAACCGACACGAACGCCACCACCAGACGACGCGCCAAGGGACGTACAGCGGCCTTCCCGGATGGAGGTCCTTCCACGCGTTCAGCAAACGCATCGGGTGGTGGATGTGTCATCGAAATCAGCCGCGGCCGCATTTGCAGATAATTGACCCCATGGGCATCATCATCATCGTGGGGTTTGTCGCCATTCTCGCCAGCTTGGGCGCCGCGCTTTACTTCATGATGAACGATGGCCGCGATGGCAAACGCAAATCGAGCCGCATGGCGTGGGCCCTGGCCCTTCGGGTGGGCCTTTCGGTGCTGTTGTTTGCCTGCGTATTGCTTGCCTGGAAGCTGGGCTATCTCAAGCCGACAGGCCTTCCCGTCGGCCGCTGAGGCCCGCTGTCAAAGCCCGCCGGGCGCCTACATCCAATAGACCAGGATGTACAGACCCAGCCAGACCACGTCCACAAAGTGCCAGTACCAGGCAGCGCCTTCGAAACCGAAGTGTTGCTCGGCCGTGAAGTGGCCCTTTTGCAGACGCAGGGTGATGAAGAACAGCATCAGCATGCCAACAAACACGTGGAATCCGTGAAAGCCCGTCAGCATGAAGAAGGTCGAACCATAAGCGCCTGAACTGAGCTTGAGGTTGAGGTCGCTGTAGGCATGGGCATATTCGTAGCCCTGCACACCGAGAAAGGTCACACCCAGCAACACGGTGATCCACATGAAGCCGATGCACTTGCTGCGGTGGTTCTCGCGCAGCGCGTGGTGGGCGATGGTCAAGGTCACACCCGAGCTGAGCAACAGCGCCGTGTTGATGGTGGGCAACCAGAAGGGGCCCATCGTCTGGAATGGCTCCACGATACCCGCCGGCGAGGCCGTTGCACCGGGGGACGAGCTGGGCCAGACCGCCTTGAAATCGGGCCAGATCAGGTTGTTGGCCATGCTGCCCAGTTCAGGCACCGAATGGGCACGCATCCACCAAAGCGCCGAAAAGAAGGCACCGAAAAACATCACCTCGGAGAAGATGAACCAGGTCATGCTCCAGCGAAACGAAATATCGATCTTGCGCCCGTATTGGCCGCCCTGGCTCTCCGAGATGGCATCGCTGAACCATTGAAACAGGACGGAAACAAACCACAGGAGCCCGAACAGGAGGGACCATTTGCCCCAGTCCACCCCGTTGATCCATTGTCCTGCGCCCAGGATGACGAAGAACAGGCCAAATGCCGCCATCGCCGGATGGCGAGAGGGCGCGGGCACGTAATAGTGCGGCGTTGTTCCGTGGGACGTAGAACTCATGTTTTCTCCTAGAACTCCAGATTCGTTTCTCGGTCAAGCATCAGGCGACAACAACCCAACGCACGGCCACCATCAGCAGGGCAACAAAAAACACCGCCGCCACCAGTCCGACAGCCACCCATTGCAAGGGACCAACCTGGGCCGCGTCGCGCTCGCTTTCCCCGCCCTTGCGGATACCCAGAAAAGCCCATCCAATCGCCGTCCATGCCCGCGCGGGCTTGCCGCGCGCCGGAACCGATGGCTTGTCCGCCCCATCGACCGATTCAGCTGCGCTCATACCGGTGCGCCCGTTGGAGCCGGCGGCGTCTTGCCACCGACTTCAAAAAATGTGTAGGACAGTGTGATCGTTGTGACGTCGCGCGAGAGCTTGGGGTCGATCACGAAGACCACGGGCCACGAGCGCTTTTCGCCAGCCTCCAGGCTGTATTCGTTGAAACAGAAACACTCGATCTTGCTGAAGTGCGCGGCCGCCTGCTTGGGCGCATAGCTGGGAATCGCCTGGGCAGCCATGCGCCGGTTCTGCGTGTTCTGGAACTCGTACATGACGGTTGCCATTTCACCGGGGTGAACCTGAATAGTCCGTTGCAGGGGCTTGAAATCCCAGACCCCTCGTACATTGGCGTCGAATTCCACCGTAATGGTTCGCGTGCGATCCACCTGGGTGTTGGCAGCCGCAGCTTGTTTGCCCGTCAGGCCAGCGCCTGGCATTTGGCGCTCGGCGATCGAAAGTATGTTGATGCCCGTGGCTTCGCAAATGGCCTTGTAGATCGGCACCAGCAGGTACCCAAACGAGAACATGCCCGCTGCGACCACCAGCAGTTTGCCCAGCATGCGCCGGTTTTCGCCCAGGATGTTCATGGTGGCAAAAGGGTCTTGTTCAACGGGCCGAGCCCAGAAGATAGGTCTTGGCCAAGAAGCCCAGAAAGAACACCAGCGCAATGGACGCCAGAACAAGCCCCAAGCGGACGTTTTGCCGCCGCAGCTCAGCCGGTGTTTTCTGTGGGTGCATATCCATGGGTGTTGAACGGGTCGTCAGGATGTGTCGCCGGGCTTCAACCGATCACGCGCGTTGCTGAGGCGTTGAGCTTGGGCGGGGTTTCAAAGGTATGGAAGGGCGCAGGCGAGGCCACCTCCCACTCGAGGCCTTCGGCGCCTTCCCAAGGATTCTGGGGAGCCTTCTCGCCCTTGCCGCGCATGACCGGCAGCACGACAAACACAAAGAAGTAGATCTGCATCAAGCCGAAGCCGAACGCACCAACGGAGGACAGCATGTTGAAGTCGGCGAACTGCGCAGGGTAGTCGGCATAGCGGCGCGGCATGCCCGCCAGGCCC
>CAYNWR010000127.1:3730-7260 GCA_964400915.1 uncultured Burkholderiaceae bacterium | reverse complement strand
CTGGCCGGCCCGTGCCACGGCGTCGTTCAGATCGTCCAGAAACGCCGGGCGATTCGACAGGCCCGTCAGTGCATCACTGGTGGCGCGTTCGTGCACGCGGCGCTCGGCTTCGCGAAACCGGCTCTTGGACTTGGCCAGCGAACGGTTGAGCGTCCACCAGATGACCAGCCCCGCCGACATGGCAACGCCAGCCAGCATGGCCGCCAGCGTCGCCGCCCGATCGTTCAGGCGCTCGACCTCCTCGCGCAGGGCGGTGATGGTGGATTCGGTGAACGACCGCGTGGCATCGCTCAGCAGGCGCTTTTGTGTGACGTATTCCTTGCTGTCAAGAATGGCCAGCGCGCGCTGGCTGTTGCGAAGATGGGCCGCCTGTATCACCTGGGCTTCCAGGGCCACCAGACGGGCATTGGCGGCCGAACTGGCCTCGGCAAACTGGCGCGACACTTCTGCTGGCGCGATGGCCTTGGCGGCCGCCAGCGCGGCGTCCATTTCCGGAATGTGCTGGCGGTAGCGATCGATCCAGCGCGGCTCCGTCGAAGCCGCCACCATGTAGGCCGACATCGTCAGGCGTTCATCGGCCAGCACGATCTCCCCGACCAGGCGTTGAGCCTCCTGCAGCCGCAGATGGGCCTGCTGGCTTTCGTGCACGTACCAAACCCGCCCGATCAACAGGATCGCCACCAGCAAGGCCGCCGCGGCCAACGTGAACCACGCCGCATGGCGGGCCAGCGCAATCGATCGATCGACAATCGAATCGAAGGGCCGGGCCGGCAAGGCGGGGGGGGAAGTCATGGAATCGGATGGGGCGTCAGACCCAGATGATGCCAAACCCGCTTGCGCTTCAATAGAACATGCAGTTTACGGAATCACCACCGAAGGTGCTCTGGCCCTGCCCTGGCGGGGTTCAGATGTCCAGCCCCAGGTAGGCCCTTTGAATTTCGGGCCGCGTCATCAATTCGCTGGCTGCACCCTCGGCGACGATGCGCCCCTCTTCCACCACGTAGGCGCGGCGCGCGATTTCCATCGCCATCGCCACATTCTGTTCCACCAGAAGGACGGCTGTGCCCTGCGCGTTGATCTTGCGGATGGCTTCGAACATGTCCAGCACCACAGCCGGCGCCAGGCCCAGCGACGGCTCGTCGAGCAACAACAGGCTGGGACAGGCCATCAGGGCCCGACCGATGGCCACCATCTGCTGCTGCCCGCCCGACAGAGACCCGGCGGGTGCCGCCAGTTTCTGCTTGAGCGCGGGAAACAGGGCCAGCACCGCATCAAGCGATTGCTCGCGACGCGCGCGGGCCGCACCGCGAAAGCTGCCCAGATCAAGGTTTTCGTGCACGCTCATGCCGGTGAACAGGCGCCGCCCCTCCGGCACCAGCGCAATGCCTGCATCGCAGAAGCGGTGCGGCGCCAGGCGGGTGATGTCCTGCCCCTGATAGCGCATGTGGCCCGAGCGCGCCCGCAACAGGCCCGCCACGGTGTTGATGAGTGTCGTCTTGCCGGCACCGTTGGGGCCCACCACACAGACCAGTTCGCCGTTGTCCACCTTCAGGGCGACGTCCCACAGGGCGGGCGCGGCGCCGTAGTTGACGTGAATGCCGCTGAGCTCAAGCATGGGCGCCTCCCGCCCGCGTCACGCCTGCGGGGGCGGCCACTCGCCCTTCGTGTGCCTCGACGCTGGTCCCCAGGTAGGCGCTCACCACCTGCGGGTCCTTCATGACGTCGCTGGGCAGCCCCTGGGCGATCAGCTTGCCGTGATGCAGGACCACGATGCGATCGGCCAGGGCCATCACGGCACGCATCACGTGCTCGACGAAGATGATGGTCGTGCCCTGGTCGCGCACCCGCCGGATGAGGTCGATCGCCTCGTTGATCTCGCCGGGCGTGAGCCCTGACAACACCTCGTCGAGCATCACCAGGCGCGGCCTCCCGGCCAGCGCGCGCGCGAGTTCGAGAAACTTGCGCTGGTGCAGGTTCAGATCACCCGGCAGCGCCAGCGCGCGCGCCTGCAGGCCCGTGAACTCCAGGCAGCGCCAGGCCTCGCGTTCAGCCTGCGCGCGCCCGAGTTGCGCGCCGCCGAACATGGCCACCATGGCCACGTTCTGCAACACGTTCATGTTGGCAAACGGGCGCGGGATCTGATAGGTGCGCGCCAACCCCGCCTGGGCCACCCGGTGCGCAGGCAGGCCCGTCAGCACCCGCCCGGCAAACTCCACCCGCCCATCGGTGGCCGGGTAGTGCCCGCTGGCCACGTTGATGAAGGTGGATTTGCCTGAACCGTTGGGGCCCAGCAGGCCGAGGATCTCGCCTTCGTGAACCTGCAGGCTCACATCGTCCAGGGCCCGAACCCCCGTGAAGGACTTGCCCAGGCCCTGGGCCTGCAGCAGCGGTTGTTGGGTAGATACTACTCTTTTTCTAGCAACTGAATGAGCAATGACGCCCGCCGCAGGCGGCTTTTCCTCTGAAACGGGCAAAACAGGCGCTGCAGGGGCGTGATCCGGCTGCGGCGCCGACGGCGGCGCTGCCGCAGCCCCGGCCTGGCCCGACGCCACCAGGCGGCGCTGGCGGCGCGCCATGAACCAGCCCATCACGCCCACGGGCATGAACAGGATCACCGTGATCAGCACCACCCCCACGGCAGCGCGGCCCAGCACGGCGCTGTTGCCAGCCGTGAACGCATACAGCAGACCGGTGATGAACAGCGCACCGATGGCCGGCCCCGCCCAATGGCGCGAGCCGCCCAGCACACTCATCAGCACCACCGTCAGGGGCACCGTGATGTTGAAGGTCTCGCCCACCGTGACGTAGGAGACGAACAAGGCATGGATGCCGCCGGCCACACCGGCCAAGGCACTGGAAACACCCAGCGCCAGCAGTTTGTAGCGGAAGGTGGGCACCCCCAGCACCTCGGCCACGTCCTCGTCGTCGTGGATCGCAAACAGGCCGGTGCCGAGCTTGCTCAGGTAGATGGCACGCGCCACGCAGAGCGTGAGCACCGCGGTGGCCAGCACCATCAGGTACAGCGACGACGAGGCGCTGGGCCCCAGCTTGGGAATGTCCACACCGGCCAGCGAAATGCCGGGCCCGCCATCGATCGGGGTGTTGATGATCACGGTGGCCACGATCAGCGTGATGGCCAGCGTGAGCAAGGCAAACAACTCGCCGCGCACCGCACGCACACGAAAGACCACCGCCCCCAGCGCCACACCCAGCAGCGCCGGAATGGCCGCGGCGAAGGGCAAGGTGGCGAGGAAGGGCCACCCCAGCTTGCCCGACAGCGCCGCCGACGCATAGACACCCACACCGAAGAACGCACCGTGCCCAAACGAGAAATACCCGCTGTAGCCCGACAGGATGTTCCACGACAGCGCCAGCACCGTCCAGTGCAGGATCAGGTAGAGAAAGGACTCGTAGAACGGCGGCAGCTGCATCCACGGAACGGTGGCCAGCACCAGGGCGGCCATCCCGATGCCGATGAGGATGCGGCGGTCGGCGGACAGCCCCGCACCGGCAGGCGTCTTGGCAAGCTG
>CAYNWR010000127.1:0-3630 GCA_964400915.1 uncultured Burkholderiaceae bacterium | reverse complement strand
GCCCAGGAGGGCGAGGCCACCGCCATGGTGACGGCTTCGCTCACACCGATGATGACGCCCGCCAGCAAAGGCCCGAGCGCGCTGCCCAGGCCGCCAAGCATCACCGCTGCAAACACCACACCCACCCAGGCAAAGATCTGCGACGGTGTGAGTGTGAAGGTCAGGGCCAGGCAAATGCCCGCTGCGCCTGCCAGCGCTGCGCAGGTGCCTGCCAGCACCAGGCTCAGGGCGCGCTCGTTCACGCCAAAGGCTGCGGCGATCGGTCCGTCCTCGGCCATCGCCCGCAGCGCCTTGCCCAGATCGGTGTAGCGCATCGCAGCCCAGATCCCGAAACACAGGGCCAGCGCCAACACCAGGGTCACCAGCTCGGGGATGGGCACGAACAGCGATCCGACCTTGAACTTCAGATCGTTGTAGTGCGATTCAAGCCGGCGGAAATCCGCGGTCCAGATGCCCTGGATGCCGGATTCGATGATGACCGTGAGACCGAAGGTGACCAGCAGCGAATTGAAGGGCGATATCTCAAAGCGCGAGAGCGCCCATTGCATCGCCGCGCCAAACGCGAAGAACAGCGGCGGCACCACCAGCAGCGCCAGCAGCGGATCCAGACCCCAGGATGCGTGCATCTGATAGCTGAGGTAGGCGCCCAGGAACACCAGGCCGAAGTGCGCCAGGTTGATCTGACGCAACAGGCCCCAGGTCAAGCCCAGGCCCAGGCCGATGAGGCCATAGAGGCTGCCGATGAAGATGCCCGAGAGGATGGACTGCGCAAGCAGGTTGAAGCTGGGAAGGGTCATGTTCTGCGCGGGCGCCCGCCGACCATCAAGGCACTTGCAGCGAAGCGCCGGGCGCCGCATACGACTGCGGCCACACCACCACCCACTTGCCGTTTTGCACCTGCTTGATCTTCATCAGGTCGTCGCCGTAGTTGCCGGGGCCGTCGAAGCGCAGCCTGCCGTGGATGGTGTCCACGCGGTTGCGCTTGAGCCAGGCGATGATGGCCTTGTCGTCAAAGCTCTTGGCACCCAGCACCCCGGCTTCCAGGATCTGCCAGGCCGTGTACGACGCTGCAGCCTGCACCTCGACGGTGGTGTCGGGCATGCGCGCAGCGGTGGCCCGGTCGTTGTAGGTCTTCACGAAGGCCGCCCCCAGCGCGTTGCCCGTGAACGGCGGGTGCTCCTCGAAGATCGTGAGCGAAATCGCGCCCTTGCCCTCGGGCGACTTGGTCATCGGGCCCGGCGCCGGATAGGTGTGGAAATGCAGCGGCGGTGTGTAGTCGATCTTTTTCATCGCGTCCAGCAGCATGTTGCCCTCCAGCGCGATGTCGCCCATCCACACCAGATCGGGCTTGGCGTCCTTGATGCGCGCGGCGATCGGACCGAAATCGCGGTTGCCGAACTCCCATTCGAGAAACAGCACCTCGCGCAGGCCCCGCTTCTTGGCCACCTCGCGCGCGCCCAGGGTCATGAAGTGGATCGACGGGAACTTGCTGGTGACGAAGGCCACCGTCCGGGGCGGCTTGCGCGAGGCCACCAGCGCATCGAAGACCGAATTGGGCACGGTGTTGCCCGGGTCGGAGCCGAGCGACCAGGCCGGAAACGAGCCCTCGTACTTGGCCAGCGAGGGAATGCCGAAGGTGTGATGCACCAGCACCTTGTTGTAGCGCTGCGCGACACCCATCGCCGACAGGATCGCGCCCGTGGCATAGGGGCCCATCAGCAGATCGACCTTGTCGGTGGTGACGAGCTGCTCGTACAGCGTACGGGCCAGATCGGGTTTGGACTGATCGTCCTTGACGATCCACTCCACGCGCCGGCCCATCAGGCCCCCGCGTGCGTTCAGGTCTTCGACATAAATCTCGCCCACCAGCTTGTGCACCAGCGCGGTGGCCGACAGCGGGCCGGTGAGCGCCAGTGTGCTGCCGATGCGCAAGGGCGCGCCCTGGGCCAGCGCCTGGGTGGACGTGAAGGCCGATGCGGCCGCAGCGGCTGCCGCGCCCAGCACGATCTGGCGGCGTTGGGATTGCTTGTGAAGGCTCATGGATGTCTCCTTGGGGGGTCGGGGAAGCAAGATATCAATCAATTGAACTGGTAGCGAGCGTCAAATCTTAATGGTTTGCTATGAATAATATAGTATGTACAGGCCAGGCTGGTGGCGCGGTGGGCACCGCTAATCGACTTGTGCACCCGATCGGCGCACCAGGTCGGCCCATTTCTGGATTTCGTTGCGGCCGAAGGACAACAGCTCGTCGCCCTTCATCGCGCGCAGTTCCAGACCCTGCTGACCAAGCTTGATGGCCATGTCCAGACCGCCAAGGGCCGAGGCCGCCGCCTCGCGCAACCGGGTCAGCACGGGGGCCGGTGTGGCGGCCGGCGCATACAACATGAACCAGGCCACCAGATCAAAATCGGCGGCCACCTGCTCGGCGATGGTGGGTACATCGGCGGCGGCCGCAGCGCGCCGTGCGCTCGATGCCCCCAGCGCGCGCAATTTGCCCGAACGGATGTGCGGCATCACCGCGGCCGGGTGGTAGAACATGAATTGCGCCTGGCCCGACATCACGTCCGTCAAGGCCTGCCCGCCTTCCTTGTAGGGCACGTGCACCATCTGCCCACCCACCCCCGCCTTTTGCAGCTCACCCGCCAGATGCCCGGAGGTGCCGTTGCCCGCCGACGCAAACGTGATGCCATTGCCCTGCGCGGCGGCGGCCTTCAGGTCGGCCAGGTTCTTCCAGGGCGAGCCCGCCGCCACCACCAGCAGCGTGGGTGTGTAGCCCACAAACGCGATGGGCTCGAAATCCTTGGTGGCGTCGTAGGGCATGCGCCGGTACAGGGTGGGGTTGATGGCATGGGTGCCCACCGTGCCCATCAGGATCGTGTAGCCATCGGCCGCGGATTTGGCCACCGCGTCCGAGCCGATGTTGCCACCCGCGCCCGCGCGGTTTTCCACCACCACCGTCTGTCCCAGCGTGCGCGACAAGGCCTCGCCCACCGCGCGCGAGACGATGTCCGTGGTGGTGCCCGCACCGAACGGAACCACCAGGCGCACGGGCTTGTTTGGAAAATCGGTCTGCGCCGGGGCCCATCCCGGGTGTGCGGCGGCCAGGCCGGCAAGCGTTGCCGCAGCGCGATGCAGCGCTGCGCGTCGGTCGAAGCGGATGTTCTGCGTCATCGGGGTTTCCATCCATCGGCCAGTTCGGCGTTGTGTTGGCCCAGCACGGGCGGGGGTGTGACCTGCAGGGCGCGCCGGCCATCGAACGACAGGGGCGAACGCACCGTGCGCGAAGCGCCCATGGTGGGGTGGTGGGTGTCCACGAACAGGTTCAAATGCCGCGCCTGCTCGTCCTCGGGCACCTCTTGGGTGGTGTACATCGGCGCGTGGGGCACGTCGCGCGCCACCAGGCGGCGGCACCATTCGTCGCGCACCTGGGTCTTGAAGATGGGACCCATGTGCGCGATCAGCGCCTCCTGGTTCTGGATGCGCGCCTGGCGATCGGCAAAGCGCGGGTCCTCAAACAGGCGCGGCTGTTCGATCGCGTCGGCCAGGCCCTGCCAGAACTTCGGGGGCGAGGACATGTGCAGCGCCAGCCACTTGCCATCGGCGCACTCGAACACGTAGGACTGCGACACC
>CAYNWR010000126.1:0-7269 GCA_964400915.1 uncultured Burkholderiaceae bacterium | reverse complement strand
ACCTAGGCTAGTCATGCAACGCACACCTGTCCATAGGTCAAATGACCCATGGCGTCTACGCGCTGGTCGTCCTTGCGGGTGCGATTGCCGTCGCCCAGGCCGGTGCTGCCGTCATCACCCGTGCGGGTGTCAATTTGTGTGAGTCGGTTGCCCACGCGCGCTCCCGTGCGGGTGGTGGTGCCTCGCCCAACCAGACCAGGGGCAGAGAGTGTCGGTGTTGGCGCAATCCCCGGCGTTGACGCGCCGCATGGTCACCGGCTTCCCCTTCACGCCTTGCAGGGCGAACATCGCGGTTCGACCAGACCCGAGCTGCCCAGGCCCTGTGCCAACTTCCACTCCAACATGCGCCTGGCGGCTCGCAGCCATCTGCTGGCCGTTGCGCCACGCTCGACCGCATTGGCAGTCAAGGACGCATTGGGCCTGCAGCTGTTTCCCCTGGACTGGAGTGGCGGCGACGAGGCCATCTCGCTGGCGTGGCGCGAGTCCAGTGTGTCCAAGCCGGAGTTGGTGGCGTTTCTGGAATGTTTCTGATGGGCTTGTCGAAGTCCAAAACCGCACCTGGGTCAGGGGCATGGTCTGCCCAGCGCCGACCCTAAACAACTCAGCGTTGCTGTTGCAGGTTCCGTCGCCCAGGCCGGCGCTGCTATGGTCGCCCTTGCGCCGCCGAGGTGCGGGCAGCCAGCTGGGCTCTTGCGCTTCGGTGCGCGGTTGCGGTTTCATTGCGCGAGCGGAACCTGGATACTGTTGCCACCGACATGGAGCAAGCCCACGCGATGAGCAGAACCTCGACAAGGCGACAGCATCCGCTGCGTCAAACGATGCTGTTGTCTCCGACGCCCGAGCGGGCGGCCGCAGCGCCCAACCTACTCGAGCACCTGCAGCCGGCCACTCGCCAGGCGGTGATCGCCTTGGGACGGCGCCGCGACTACCAGGGTGGCGATTTGTTGTTTCGGCAAGGAGATGCGCATGACGGCATTTACTTGATCGACGCCGGCGTTGTCAGGTCACTCTACGTTTCTGAAGATGGGCGCGAGCTGACGCTTGGCTATTGGACCGCCGGGCACTACGTAGGGGCGCCCCAGATGTTCGGCGGCGGCCAGCATGCCTGGACATCAATCGCCTTGGAACCCACCCAGTGCCTCTGGCTGCCCGGGCTCGAATTGCGACTGTTGAGTCAGCAACATCCTGATTTGGCGCTCGGACTTATCGATGCGCTGGTGCACAAGTCGCAGTGCTATTGCGCCCTGTTGCAATTGCTGGCCACGCACTCGATGCGGGTGCGCCTGGCCCGTCTGCTGGCCATGCTGGCCGCGACCAACGCAGGCGCAGTGGTGGGCCTCAGCCATGGAAGTCTGGCCAGCATGATTGGGTCCACCCGCCAGTGGGTCTCCTTGTCGCTTTCGCGCTTCGAAGTGCAAGGCCTGATCCGGCGCCGCTCAGACGGCACATATTCAGTGCCAGATGCATCCAAGTTGACCAGGCTGCACTGATTTGGTCGGCAATTAGTTGCTGGGTGGCGCGACCCGATCGGCGCAAACTGAGACCCGGGCGTGGTTGCACGCGCCAGTGTCCCCAGGAGTCACCCATGTCAGCCTCACCATCGCCCCGCCCCGCGCGACGCGCTGCCCTGCTGCTCGGCGCCCTCGCCTTTTTGACCGCGTCGATGACGCAGGCGCAGGACTTTCCGTCAAAGCCGATCACCCTCGTGGTTCCGTACCCCCCGGGCAGCGCGACGGATATCGTCGCCCGTCTCTTCCAGCCCCGATTGGCCGAGGCTTTCAAGCAAAGTGTGATCATTGAGAACCGTGGCGGTGCATCCACCAACATCGGGACTGAATACGTCGCGCGTGCCGCACCGGATGGTTACACCGTGTTGATCCAGGCACCCAACATTGCGACGAATGAGTACGCATTCAGCAGCCTGCGATGGAAGCGCGAAGACTTTGCTCCGGTTGGGACCTTGGTGCGTTGGTCCAACGTGCTCGTCGCAGGACCAAGCGCACAGTTGCGCGACCTCAAGCAGTTGGTGGCCACGAGTTCCGGCGCTTCATTGAACTACGGTTCGCCCGGGCCCGGGTCGCTGTCGCATCTGGCCATCGAAATGCTCAAGTCGCGCAGCACTCTGACCATGGAACATGTCATCTACACAGGTCCTGGCCCCATGATCAACAGCCTGCTGGGCGGCCACATTCAGTATGCAGCCACCAATCCTGCGAATTTCATGGCCCACGTCAAAGAGGCCAAGCACAAGATAACGCCGCTGGTGGTGTTGGGATCACAGCGCGACCTCACCATTCCCGATGTCCCAACCCTTGCCGATTTCGGCATCAGTGGCATCGAATCGTATGGTTGGCTGGGGCTGCTGGTTCCGGCAAAAACACCGCCCGCCATCATTGGCCGGCTCAACGCCGAATTCATGAAAGTATTGCGGTCTTCGGACATCGTTGAGAAGCTCAAGGCCAATTACTTGGAACCTTTTGGCAGTTCGCCAGACGAGTTTGCCGGCTTCCTTGCAGCCGAGAGCCGCAAATGGGGGGACGCCATCAAGGCCGCAGGCATCAAGCCGCAGTAAAGCCGCTCCATGCCGATATCGCTGCGGTTCGACTCCCTTCGCCAGGCGTACCGCCAAGCGAGCGTGTCGCCAGTCGATGTCATGGAAAGCGTGTTGGAGAACCTGGACACCCGCGGTGCGGATTTCGTCTGGACGGCACTGGCTGACCGGGGCCAGATCCTCCAACGCGCGCAGGAACTGACGGCGCGTATCCATGACATCGATCGGTTTCCCCTTTTTGGCCTGCCGTTTGGCGTCAAGGACAACATAGACGTGGCGGGGATTCCCACCACCTGTGGCTGCCCTGGATTCAGTCACATCCCCACTGAAACAGCGTTCGCCGTTCAGCAGGCCCTCGAAGCTGGCGCCATCTTCGTGGGCAAGCAGTCATTGGATCAGTTCGCGACCGGGCTCAATGGAACCCGCACCTTGGGTGACCACTGCAAAAACGTGTTCGACCCACAGATCATTCCCGGTGGTTCGAGCTCCGGCTCGGCGGTGGCCGTCGCGGCTGGGCTGGTGAGCTTCTCCTTGGGCTCGGACACCGGAGGTTCGGGACGCGTACCTGCCGCATTGAACAACATCGTCGGATGGCGCCCCAGCTTGGGTCTGGTCAGCAGCCGGGGCATGGTCTACAACAACCGCCTTTTCGACTGCATGCCGGTGTTCGCGCCCACGGTTCAAGAGGCCTGGACGGTTTTGCAGTCGATCGCGACCACCGATCCGATGGATCCGCTGCACCGCGTCATTGTCGATCGAGGGCTTGGACCGATGGAACTTCCGCAGCGGTTCCGCTTTGCTGTACCCGACCAGTTGGAATTCTTTGGCGACACCCAAACGGGTGCGTGTTTTGAACAGGCGATCGACCGTCTGCGCGAAATGGGTGGGTCGCCCTGCGAGATCGACTTTTCACCCTTCCAGGAAGCCGGACAGTTGGTCTTTGAAAGTGCGCTGGTGGCCGAACGAGGCGCCAGCTACGGCTGGGTCCTCGACCAATGTCCGCAGGATTTGGTGCCACCGGTCGCAACGGTTCTGCAACGCGCGCGCCAGTACACCGCCGAAGACGCCTTCCGCGCCCAGTACCGCCTGGCCGAATTGCGCAGCCACGTGGCCCAGCAACTGCAGGGTATTGACGTCTTGGTCACCCCCACCGTGGCGCGGCCTTTCCGGGTGCAAGAGATGTTGGCCGAGCCGATGGTTCGCAACGCGCAAATGGGGCACTACACCTACGGCATCGGGCCACTGGATCTTTGCGCGTTGGCGCTGCCCGCTGCCCTGCGACCCGATGGTTTGCCGTTCGGAGTTTCGCTGGTGGCGCGCGCTGGTGAAGATGGCGTGCTTCGCGCGCTGGGCGAGCGCTTCGAACGGGCCACGGGCCTGCCACCGGGTACGGAGGCACTCCAATGACGCCGCGCAAGACCTGGCTGGTCCGCGAGTCTGTGTTTGCGGACGGTGCAACCCCCGCCCAGCGGATCGTGACACGCGTCGCTGTTGCCGTGGCCATTGCCAACCCCTGCACCCGAGCGAATCCGGAGGGCCTGAGCGAGTTGATCGAGCTTGGGCCCCAGCTGGCTGAACGTTACCTGCCGGAGGCCGTCGCCCTGCTGCCGCACCCTGCTGTGGCCTATGGCAAAGCTGCGATCGTTGGTTCCGATGGCGAGATCGAACATGCCGCAGCCCTGCTGCATCCCAAACTGGGCAAACCGATGCGGGCAGCGGTGGGCGGCGGCGAGGCCATCATTGCCTCCACCGCCAAGGTGGCGGCGATGGGCAGCCGGATCGACGTACCGCTGGGCAACAAGGACAACGTCTGGAGTTTCAATGAGCTGGAAACCATGACGCTGGGCTTTGACGACGCGCCCCGCGCGGGCGAAATCTTGCTGGTGCTTGTCGTCAGCGACGGCGGCCGACCCCACCCGCGCATCGGCCCAGGTCGCCTTGCCACCTGAAAACCGAATGTGAAGGAGTCCAACTTGAAAACCTACATCGAAAACGGCACGGTGATTGCGTGGCAAAACGGCCAGCATCAGGTCATTGCCTCGGGCGTGGTCGTGGTGGATGGCGACCGCATCGTGGAGGTGGGCGCAAAGGCGTCGACACCCCCGACCGCCGCAGACCGCCGCATCAACGCACGGGGACGCATCGTGCTGCCCGGTTTCGTCAACATGCACCTGCACGTGACCGACACGCTCTACACCAAGGGATACCTTGAGGAGGCCAGCAACCTCAGCAGCGAAGCCAAGGAAACCAACTACGGCACCCTCTACAAGATGTTGCCCGCCGTGCGCCATGCCATCGATCCGCAGGCACAGATCGTCGCAGCGGAGTGTGCCTTCGCAGAACTGGCCCGCACGGGCTCGACCACCGTGGTCGAGATGGGCTATGACTATGAAGTGGGTGGGGATGGCGACATCGAGATCACCCAGCGGGTTGCCGAGAAGGCGATGCAGGTCGGCTTGCGCTGCTACAGCGCGCCGCGCTTTCGGGCGATGCACTACGGGCACGCGCCGGGCGGCAAGGTTTGGTACGAGACGTACCCCCAGGCAGGGCGGCAGCGCTTTCGCGACTGCGTGGACTTCTGCACCAGCTGGGACGGCAAGTTCGACGGCTTGCTGCGAACCATGCTCGCGCCCGGACAGATCGACACCTGCGACCCGGACCTGCTGCGGGAGACCCGCCGTGTGGCCGACGCGCATAAGCTCCTGATCCAGGTACACGCCGGCCAATCACCCAACGAATATGCCCGCATCGTCTCTGAATATGGCATGACGACGGTGGAGTACATGCAAGACACAGGCCTGCTTGGCCCCGACTGCATGATTGGCCACGGGCAGGTCATGACAGCCGACGGCAACATGGCGTCGCTCAAGCCGGCAGAAGTCGCCGCGTTGCGCGACACCCAGACGACGGTGGTTCATCTGCCGTGGGTCAAGGCCAGGCGCGGCGGCGTCATCAACTCCATCCACAAGTACCGCCAACTCGGCATCCGCCAGGCACTGGGCACTGACACCTTCCCCTTCGACATCTTCAACGACATGCGAATGGCCGCCACGATCTGTCGGGTGGTGGAGCATTCGGTGGACGTGGCCACATCGCACGAGGTCTTCACCATGGCCACCGTTGGTGGTGCGGACGCCCTGGGGCGCCCGGACCTCGGCCGGCTGGCTGTTGGTTGCCAAGCCGACATCGTCTTGGTGCGCAGCGACACCTTCAAGGCCTCGCCTGCGTACGACCCCTTCAAGTTTCTGGTGTTGTCGGCAACCGGCGACGACGTGGACCACGTGCTGGTGGCGGGTCGAAGCATCGTTGAAGGTGGCCGGGTGCTGTTCGTCGACATGGCTGCGGCGGTGCAGCGGCTCAATGATGCGGCGGCACGTGTTCGTGCCAACGTCGTCCTTTGAAACAGGAGTGACTTCCACCGAGCTGATGGCCACTGTTGCAACACTGGCGCTGGCTGCCTTCGCCCACGGTGTGTTCGGAATTGGCTTCGCGATGATCGCTACACCACTGCTGGCGCTGTTTCTTGACCATCGCAGCGCTGTCTTCCTCGCTGCGGTGCCCTTGCTGGCCATGGCCACGTGCTGGCTCATTGCACACCGTCGCAGCCTCTGCGACACCAGCATTCCAAAGGGTCTGCTCGGCGGCATCTGTGTGGGCGCCCTTTGCGGTGTTGCCCTCCAGGCAACACTTTCGCCACGCGCGTCGCTGTTGTTGCTGGCGGCGTTGATCAGTACAAGCCTTGTGGTACCAATCATTTTGGCGCGATGGCGTCCTGGCAACGAGCCGCTTGCCTGGCAGGCTGCACCCGCGCTCGGTACGCTGGCGGGTGTGACCGAGTCGGCCTTGAACGTGGGCGCGCCCTTCATGGTGCTCTATGGCGGCTTGGCAAAGCTCGAGCGGTTGCAACAACTGCTCGCCCTCAACCTCTGTTTTTGCATCGGCAAGGCCATTCAAGTCGGGCTGACGGCGTCCTCTGCACCCCCACTTGCCACGGGTCCGGCTCTGGCCTGGGGTACGGCAGCCTGCGTGTTGGCCTACGCAGCGGGAGACCGATGGGCCGGGAAATTTCCCGAGCGCACATTCCTGTTTTTGTTGAGGGGTTTTCTGGTGTTGATGGTGCTGGCGCTGGTGGCACGCGCATCCATGGCAACGCTGCCCCACCCAGCTTCGTAGAATGGCAGTCGCGCTTGCTGCGCGCTGCCGTGCATCGGCAGTCCTCTTCGTTTCCCACTCGAAGCACCGGAGCCCCACCCATGAACGCCCCCACCGAACTCACCCACCTGGTTCCCGATGTGCAGCAACGCGAAGTGCCCCAGGCGCTGATCGACGCACTGAGGGCGCGCTTTGGCACCAATTGCTCCACGGCCATGGCCGTGCGCGAGCAGCATGGGCGCGACGAATCCTCGTTCTCGGTGCCGCCTCCGGCGGCGGTGGTGTTCGCCGAAAGCACGGCCGACGTGGCCGATGTCGTGAAGCTGGCTGCGCCGTATGGCGTGCCCATCATTCCCTTTGGTGTGGGCTCGTCCCTGGAAGGTCACCTGCTGGCGGTGGAAGGCGGCATCAGCGTTGATGTGGGGCGCATGAACAAGCTCGTGTCGATCAACGCCGAAGACCTGACCGTGACCGTGCAGGCCGGGGTCACGCGCAAGCAGCTCAACGAGGAGATCAAGAGCACGGGCCTGTTCTTTCCCATCGACCCGGGCGCGGACGCCAGCATC
>CAYNWR010000125.1:0-7269 GCA_964400915.1 uncultured Burkholderiaceae bacterium | reverse complement strand
CTGCGACACCCGCGGACGGCTGTACGGCCCCATCACCTCGCCCACGGAAAACAAATGGGTGAAGGCATCGAGGTTGAAGTGCGTCATGGCCTCGAACATCGACACCTCCACGCGCTGCCCCTGGCCCGTGCCGCCCGCGCGCTTGTCGCGCGCGTGCAGCGCTGCCAGGATGCCCAGCGCCGCATAGAAGCCCGTCATGGCATCGGCGATGGCCGGGCCCACCACACGCGGGTTCTCGGGGTTCACCAGCAGGCCCAGGAAGCCGCTGGCGGCCTGGGCCACGGTGTCGTAGCTGGGCCGCTCGGCCTTGGGACCGTCGGGACCGAAGCCACTAATGGCGCAATAGATCAGGTCGGGCTTGAGCCCCTTGAGCCGCGCTTCTCCACAGCCGATGCCCTCGGCAAAGCCGGGCCGGAAGTTCTGGATGTACACATCGGCCTCGCGCACCAGGGCATCAAAACACTGCAGGTCGGGTGCCTTGCGGGTGTCGAGTTCGATGCTGCGCTTGTTGCGGTTGTAGGTCTGGTAGTGCGGGCTGTACAGGCCGCCCTTGAACGCCCGGAACGGATCACCCGTGCCCGGCAACTCGACCTTGACCACGTCCGCACCCAGATCAGCCAGCAACATGCCCGCCGCCGGACCGGTGATGAAGGTGCCGTGTTCCAGCACCTTGACGCCAGAAAGCGGGCCACTCATCGCGTTGGCCCCAGCACGTTCAGGTGGGGTCATCTCAGTGCCCTCCCGCCTTGATCGTCACGCCATCGGGCAGCGTGCCGGTGTACGCCTGCTCGCGCGTGGCCTGGTAGGACAGCGCAAAGCCGATGGGGTCGGCCTGTTCCTCGCTCAGGTGCGCAATCAGGCCGGCGCAGCGCGCCAGCATCGGTACGCCCTTGAGTGCACCCACCGGAAAACCCACACCCAGCAGCACCGCCGGAATGGCGGCCGAGACGTTCAGGCGCAGATCCTTGCCCACCACGGCGGGGATGACGGCCTCCACTGCCTCGGCGATCTGCACATAACGCTGACCGCCCCCGGCCGCCAGCGACACCTCGAACAGGCGCGCCACACGCGGGTCGCGGTCCTTGTGCAGGGGATGGCCATAGCCGGGAATGGCCTCGCGCCGTGCGCGCAGGTCGGTCACCACCGCCTTGGCCGCTGCCTGCAGATCACCACCGTGCTGGGCGGCTTCGGCCTCGATGCGCACGAAGAGCCGGCCAGCGGTCTCCGAAGCGCCCAGGATCACCGAACCACAGCCCAGGATGCCCGCGGCCACCGCGCCCTGCAAGGCATCGGGCGCCGCCGCGTAGGTCATGCGGGCGGCCTGCACACTGGGCACCAGGCCATGTTCGGCGATGGCCACCAGCGTGGCATTGAGCACGGCACTGGTGGCCGCCTCGGGGCGCCTGCCGGTGAGCAGCAGAAAGAAATAGTCCGCAAACCCGATGTTGCCGATCAGGTCGCGTGTGAGCACCTCGCCGCGCACAACGATGGTTTCATCGTCGGCCGTGCAGATGGCCGAGCGTGGGACGGTGGCCTTGCCGATTTTCAAGGGATCGCTCCTGGGATCAGGCGGCCGGCGCCAGACGGAAGTCGTAGCTGGCCTGATGCCAGGGCGTGGCCATCGTGCGCCCTTCGGGTGCGGGCCCTGCCGGGTGCGTGGTGTACTGGATGATCAGGCTTTCGCGCACGCCGAACACGGCATCCGAATCGAGGTAGGGGCTGTCGCCCGAAAAAAGGTGCGTGGTGAGGGTCTGGTAACCCGGCGCGTAGACCATCATGTGGATGTGTCCGGGGCGAAACGGATGGCGCCCCATGCGAGTGAGCATGCCGCCCACCGGGCCGTCCACCGGCACGGGATACAACTGCGGCTTGATCGACCAGAAACGGTATTCGCCCTTGGCGTCGGTGTAGATGCGCCCGCGCAGGTGCATCTCGGTGCCGTCGCCACGCTGCAGGTCGTAGAAACCCTCGCCGTCGCCCGACCACAGATCGAGGCAGCAGTTGGCGATCGGCTCGCCCCCTGTGCCCGTCACCTTGCCCGTGTAGTAGGCCGGCTCGCCGGGTGCCCCCGCGGTGATGTCCCCGCCCAAGGGGAACACCGGGGCGTTTTCCCAGTAGAACGGGCCCTGCACCGTGGCCTCGGTGGGTTCCAGGTCGCCCGGTTTCATCTTGTCCTTGGCCGCGAGCTTGCCGCGCTTTTGCGCCAGCGCCACCACCAGCATCGACATGCCCAGCGTGTCGGACAGCAGGATGAACTCCTGCCGCTTGGCATCGCACATCTGGCCGGTGGCGGTGAGGAACTCGATGGCGGCCATCCACTCCTCGGGCTTGAGGTCCACCTCGCGCGCAAACGCGTGGGCGTGGTTGACCAGCGCGGTCATGATCTGCTTGAACCGCGGCTCCTTGCAATCGTCCATCCGGGCGATGACGGCTTTGGCGATTTCTTCGGCTTCGTATTGCAGCATGGTGCTGACTCCTGATATGGGGGTTGACTCAAAGTCTATGGGCGTGCCGGTGGACAGCGTGAGGGGGTTTTCGGCAACAGGTCTGGACCGGCCGATCCGCTCACAACACCTGGCAGGCCTGCTCGAACGACAGGCGCGGGTTGCGCGCAAACAGCAGGCTGTCGTCGCCGTAGCCCAGGTTGAGGATGAAATTGGTCTGCAAGCGCCCATCGGGAAAGAACTCGGCGTTCACCTTGGCCAGGTCCACCCCGCTCATCGGCCCGCAGTCCAGGCCGTGGGCACGCGCGGCGATGATGAAGTAGGCGGCACCCAGCGTGCCGTTGCGCGTGGCCGTGGCGGCCGACAACGTGGCATTGCCCTCGAACATGCCCTTGGCCTCGGGCTTGTGCCACACCTGGGGCATGTGCTCCCAAAAGCGCGTGTCGGTGGCCACGATCACGGTCACGGGCGCGGTGCGTGTCTTGTCCAGGTTGCCCGGCGACATCGCAGGCAGCAGGCGCTCGCGGGCGGGCTGCGACTGCAGGAACACATAACGCGTGGGCTGGCAGTTCATCGAGGTCGGGCCCATGCGTGCGGTGTCGTAGACCTGGCGCAGCACATCCATGGGGATGGCGTCGGGCTTGAAGCCATTGGCCGTGCGGGCCTTGAAAAAGATCTGATCCAGGGCGGATGCGTCGAGGGTGCTCATGCGATGGGGTTCCTTGTGGTCGATGGTGTTGTCAATGGGATCGGGCAGCGCGTGCGTCACTCGGGCTGGATGCCGATGTCGCGCACCAGGCGCGACCAGTGCTCGACATCGCGCCGCACCAGCTGCTGAGTCTGCGCCAGATTCAGGGCCAGGGGCCGCCCGCCGGCCTTGCGAAAGATGTCGATCACCTCGGGGCTTGCAATCACCCTGGCCAGTTCGCTGCGCAGGCGATCCTGAATGGCTGCCGATGTCCTGGCCGGGGCAAAGAAGCCGAACCACGATTCGAGCTCCAGCGGTGCCACACCGGTTTCGAGCACGGTGGGCACATCCGGGTGGTTGGCCAGCCGTGCGGGGCCCGACACCGCGAGTGCACGCACGTGGCCCGCCTCCACCTGGGCACGGGCGGTCGATGAGAGATCGAAGAAGAGATCGACCCGCCCGCCCAGCAGGTCCTGATAGGCCGCCTGAGCCCCCCGGTAGGGGACGTGGGTGAGTTGCACCCCCGCCAGGTGCCACAGCGCCGCCGCGATCACGTGCTGCCCCGAACCGTTGCCCGCCGAGGCGTAGGTGAACTTGCCGCCCTGCGCCTTGGCCGCCGATATCAGATCGCGCAGCGACGCCAGGCCCAGATCCTTGCGCGCCATCAGCGTGTAGCTGTAGGCCACGGCCAGGCCCAGCACCTCAAAATCGCGCAGGCTGTCGTAGGGCAGGTTGCGGTACAGGCCCATGTTGAGCGCGATGTTGGACACCGAGCCCGTGAGCAGGGTGTAGCCGTCGGCAGGCGCCTTGGCAGCCAGATCGGTGCCCACCAGCGTGCCACTGCCGGGGCGGTTTTCCACCACCACGTTCTGCCCCAGGCCGCGCGCCAGGCGCTCTGCGAGCACGCGGCTCACAAAATCGAATCCCCCGCCCGGCGGCTGCGGCACGATGACGCGCAAGGGCCGATCGGGGTACACCGCCGCCCCCCCCTGCGCCCACGCGGCCGGCGCGGCCAGCAGCGCGCCCAGGGCCAGGCCAAAAGACCGCCTGGAGACCTCTATTGCGGCAAATTTTGACAAGACGGGGCGGTAGCGAGCGTCCATTCTCATGATGTTGCTATGGTTTTTATACAACTGTTGCCAAAGCCCTAGGCCGGCAGCACCGGGTAGTCCACTTGATGGCGGGCCGTGCGCAGATCCCCCAGCTCGCGCTTGACGCGCAGGTGCTCGGGGTGTGTGGCGTAGGCGTCCAGTGCGGCCTGCGATTCGAACTCCGAATACAGAACCACGTCGCAGGCGTAGTCGATGCGGCTGGAATCCACGCCGATTTCCAGGTGCAGCAATCCCGGCACGCGCCCGCGCAGGCTTTCGAAACTCGCCGTCAGGTGCGCAATGGCCTGCGCCTTTTGCTCGGGCGTGTCGCCGCGCACGTTCCACATCACGATGTGTTTGATCAAGCCGTCTCCTGTTGCCCGCCCTGCCGGCCAGCGATGAAGGTGGCGATTGTTGGTCGGGCCAGCGCACTTGGCGAGTCAAGGCACTGCAAATGACTTTTCCAAGCCCGTCCCATAATCGCCGCCGGAGGATTTGCCCGCGATGGATCGCTGGACCGAAATGGAACTGTTTGTGCAGGTGGCTGAAACCGGCTCGCTCAACCGCGCCGCCGAGAAGCTGGGCCTGTCCAACGCCGCCGCGAGCCGGCACCTGTCGGCGCTGGAAGAGCGCCTGGGCGCGCGCCTGGTGGAACGCAACACGCGGCGCCTGTACCTGACCGAAACGGGGCAGGATTTCGTGCGCCGCTGTCGCGGCATCCTGGCCGATGTGCAGGAGGCCGAGGCCGCCGTCAACGCCAGCACCCAGAACCCGACGGGCCTGCTGCGCGTCACGGCCTCGCTGTCGTTCTCCGTGCTGCACATCGCGCCGCTGCTGGACGCCTACACCTCACGCTACCCCCAGGTGTCGGTGCATGTCGAGGTGGCCAACCGCTACCTGGACATCATCGACAACAACATCGACGTGGCCATCCGCACGCGCGAGACCGAGCCCGATTCGGGCATCACCATCCGGCGCCTGGCCGAGACACGGCGCATCCTGGCCGCATCACCTGGGTACCTGGCCAAGCACGGCACCCCGCGCGATCTGGACGAGCTGTCGCTGCACCGCCTGCTCATCTACACCAACGCCAACAATCCCAACGAGCTGCGCTTCACCCGCGACGCCAGCACCCGCGTGCTGCACGTGCGCGGCCTGCTCGAATCCAACGACGGCCAGGTGCTGCGCGCGGCGGCGCTCGCGGGCATGGGCATCCTGGTGCAACCCACCTACATCCTCTGGGACGACCTGCAGGCCGGCCGCCTCGTGCCGCTGCTGAACGACTGGGAATTGCCGCGCCTGACCATGAACATCGCCTACCCCAGCCGCAAGTACCTCTCGGCCAAGGTGCGCACCTTCATCGATTTCGTGGCCGATCACTTTGCGCGCATGGACTACGAGCGCAAGTGGACGGGCGGGTGAGCCAGCGCCTGTCCACCGATGTCCTGTCCACCGACGTCCTGATTGCCGGTGGCGGGCCCTGCGGCCTGATGCTGGCCATCGAGCTGGGCCGGCGCGGCGTGCGTTGCCTGCTGGTGGACCGCAAGCCGTCCACCGCCTTCAACCCGCAGGCCAACGCCACGCAGGCGCGCACGATGGAGCACTTTCGGCGCCTGGGATTTGCGCAGCGGGTGCGCGCACTGGGCCTACCGCCCGATCACCCCACCGACGTGGCCTACCTCACGCGCTTTGCGGGCCGCGAGCTGGCGCGCCTGCGCCTGCCCACGGCAGCCGCAGCCACGCAGATGATTCGCCAGCTGGACGGCTCCTGGAGTGCCGCCGAGCTGCCGCACCGCGTGTCGCAGAAATTTGTCGAGCAGGTGCTGCGCGACGAGGCGCAGGCGCTGCCGGGTGTCGATGTCCGCTACGGCTGGGTGATGCAGGCCCACCAGGACAATGACCAGGGCATCGATGCCATCGTGCGGCCCGTGTCAGCGGGCGACGACCGCGCGCAGGACGTGCGCGTGCAGGCGCAATACCTGATGGCCGCGGACGGCGCACGCAGCGGCGTGCGCGCGCAGCTGGGCATCGAGTGGGAAGGTGCCACGGGCATCCGGCGCAACTTCATGGGCGGGCGCATGCTGGCCGTCTACCTGCGCGCGCCGGATTTCTACCGGCTCAACCCCAACGACCGCGCGTGGATGTACGTTCAGGTGCATCCCGCACAACGCTCCTTCATCATGTCGGTGGACGGGGTGAGCGAATTTGCGTTTCACATCCAGATGCCCGAAGGCGCCGATGTCGACGCGGTGGATGCCGAAACCGTGCGCCGCCTGTTCGCACAGGCCAGCGGACTGGACATCCCCATCGAGATCCTGTCCATGGGCCCCTGGCTCGCGGGCCACGCGCTGGTGGCGCAACGCCTGCAGGCGGGCCGTGTGTTCCTGGGCGGTGATGCCGCGCACCTGTTCACACCCACCGGCGGGCTGGGCTACAACACCGCGGTCGAAGACGCGGTCAACCTCGGCTGGAAACTCGCCGCGGTCGTCAAGGGCCAGGCGCCCCCTGCCCTGCTGGCCAGCTATGAGCGGGAGCGCAAGCCCCTCGCGCAGCGCAACACCGGCTACGCACGCGGTTTTGCCGATTCCATCGGCCTGTTTGAAGCGGTGGCCGAACTCGACGACGACGGCCCCGCCGGCGAGGCGGCCCGTGCCCAGGCGGGTGTGGCACTCAATGCCCACGTGCGCCGCGAATTCAACATCCCCGGTGTGACCTTTGGTGGCCGCTATGACGACTCGCCCATCATCGTGGGTGACACCAGCACCCCGCCGCCGGACGCCGCCAACACCTATGTGCCCAGCGCCTGTCCGGGCGGGCGCCCGCCGCACGTGTGGCTGGACGACGGCACCTCGCTGTTTGACCATTTCGGTTTCGAGTGGACCTTGCTGGTGTTGGCCGATCCTGCGCCGGACATCCAGGCATTTGAAGCCGCCGCGCGCACCCACCGCGTCGCACTCACCGTGTTGCGATTGCCGCTTGCGGCGCTGTTGGACCTGTACGAAGCGCCCCTGGTGCTGATCCGCCCCGACCACATCGTGGCCTGGCG
>CAYNWR010000124.1:0-7379 GCA_964400915.1 uncultured Burkholderiaceae bacterium | reverse complement strand
AACCGGGTCAGGTGGGGAACCAAGCAGCCCTAACTGTAGAGTCAGTGCCGGGGTCGAGGCTCGTCACCCATTCATTGCACCTGCATCCGATTGCAAGTGTTTGTGTCCGGCGCCCAGGCGCCGCGTTCACTCGCCCGGCCGGGGCCACTCGATGCGTTCGCCCCGTGCGGTCAAAAACGCCGCCCGAACATCGGCCTGCACAAGACCCTGGCGCACCGCCTGCACATAGGCGGTCAATTGCGCGGCCAGCGCGGGATCGCCAGCCGGATCACCCGCCAGCTTGAAATCCAGCACCCACCAGCAGCCCGCGTGCGTCTGCACCAGGCGGTCGATGCGACGCCAGGTGCCGTCCACGGTGACAGGCACTTCGCTTCCAGCCCACCGAACCGCCGATGCATCCCAGGCAAAACGCCCCTCACCCGCCAGGATGCTGCGCGCGGCGTCAACGGCCCGCTCGATCCCCTGTGCCGACAGCGCGAGCTGGCTCGCCAAGGCGTCGATGTCATTGCCTGCCCAGGGCGATGGCCCGCTTCGGTCCCAACCGCGATCGCGCAAGGGCACCCACTGCAGCAGGCGGTGCATGGCCGTGCCCACCGCGGCCTGCCAGCGCTCGTCCCGCGAGGAACGTGGTTCGCACACATCATTAAAAACAACAGCATCCATGCGAGATTGGACAATCGCTTCAGGCAGTTTTGGCAACAATTCAAGCCAAAAGGTCTGCGCTTGAGCCTTGGGTGGCACGGGCGCGGCCTGCTCGGCTGATGCGCCCAGCACATCGAACGGCACACCGGCTGCCAGCAAGGCGCGCCACCACGAGTGCGGCTGCGGCGAGGCATGGGGCATCACCGAACTGAACAGCAACTGGTCTTTTGCGCGGGTCATGGCCACGTACAGGGCGTTGATCTCCTCGCGCGCCTGCACGGCGGCCCGGGCCGCCATCAGGGATTCAAGGCCGCGCGGCGGCTGCGATTCACGCGCAACGAACGCAAAGGCCGTGGGCTGGGTCGCCGCCAGGGACCACTTGCAAACCGACCCCATCGCGCCCCCCCTGGTCTTGCCGGCGTCGGCATCCAGGACGATCACCACCTCGGCCTCCAGCCCCTTGGCACCATGCACCGTCAGCAGGTGGACCGTGTTGCCCGGCGCCGTCGGGCGCACGCGAAAGGCCTCGTCGTGGCCTTGGCGGAACGCGCGCACGAAGGCGTAGGGCGTGACAAAGCGGCCGGCCTCGAACGCCAGGCTGGCCTGCAACAGGGTGCGCAGGTGCAGCACATCCTGCGCTGCACGACCCGGCGGCGCGCGGCGCGCAAACAGCGCCAGGACGTCGATCTCGTCGTAGATCGCGGCCAGCACATCGTGCAAGGGCCATGCGGCAAGCCAGCCTTGCCAGCGCCGCAGGCGACGCGCGGCGCTGGCTTGGTCGTCCGACAGGGGCGCCTGTCCATCGGCAGGATGCAGGCCGGCCTGCAGGCTTGCGAGCCATCCACCCGCTTCGGGGGTGCCACGCGCAAGTTCTGCCAGCGCCATCAATTGCGCATCGGTCCACCCGAACAGTGGTGAACGCAAGGCCTGCGCCAGCGACAGATCGTGTGCAGGCGACACCAGCACGTCGATCAGCGCCACCATGTCACGGGCCGCCGGGCTGTCACGCAACTGGCTGCGCTCCGGTTGATCGAACCCAATGCCTCGCTGACGCAACTGCTCGGCCATGCGGGCCAGGCGCTCGCGCTGGCGCGCCAGCACCATGATGCTGCCGGGCTCGCGCCCCCCGGCCAGGGCATTCGCAATCCAATCGGCGACCTCGCCACAGGCCAGGTCGTGAACATGTTCCTCAGGCTCTTGTGCGGGCTCGCGCAGCGCGTCGCGCCAGGCCGGCCCGTCCTCGGACGCAGCGCCTTGGCGCCCTTTGCGCGGCGCGCGCACCGGACGTGGAACCTGCTCGAACCGCAAGAGCGATCCCGCGCGATCCGACTCGGTGGTGTGGACAGAAAAGGCGTCGCCTTCGGCCTGCCCGAGTCCCTGCAGCAGGGGCGGCAAGACGGTGTTGACGGCCTCCACCACGGCGCGCGAACAGCGCCGCGTGTGGTCCGTGCGCAGGCATGCCGCGTCGAACACCTCGCTCAGCACATCGCGGGCGGCCTCGAACACCGCGGGTTCTGCCCCACGAAAGCTGTAGATGCTCTGCTTGGGATCGCCCACGATGAAGACCGAAGGTTGCGGCCCGCCGGCACCCGCATACGATTGCAACCAGGCGGCCAAGGCCTGCCACTGCACGGGGTTGGTGTCCTGGAATTCGTCGACCAACACCTGGGCATAACGCGCGTCCAGGCGCTCCTGCACGTAGCCGCTGCAGACCGGATCGCACAACAAGGCATGGGCCAGACGCTCGATATCAACCATGTCGATCCAGCCACGTTCGAGCTTGAGCGCCTGGTGTTCGGCCACCAGAATGCGACACAGCCGCGTGAGCACCTGGTGGTGCAACCAGGCCTTGTGGTGAGTTGCCGCCGCGATCAGCTCGTCGATCTCGGCCATCGCGTCGTGCGCATCGGCGATGTCCTGCAGGCAGTCGCGCAGCTTGCCCTGTTGGGTGGCGATGGCGCTGTTCAAGGCATGCAGTCGCTGCGGCGCATCCGGTGCCTGCCAGGCTGCCTCGATGGCGGCAGCAACGGCCAGCACACGCTTGCCCGGTGGCTTGCCCGCGCCTGCACTTGCGCGAACCCACGCGCTGGCCCGTTCGGTCCAGCGCGCGCGGAACGCCGGATCGTCGACCGCCATCTCGGGCTGCTGCAGGTGCCCCCACTGCGGCCAATGATGGGCCATCGGATCAACACTGGTCTCCAGCACGCCAGCCGCGTCGCTGGCGATGAAATCGGCTCGTGCCTTCAAGGCCTGCTGCATCGCTAGCAGCGCCTGGCTGCGCCCATGGGCCTGGACCAGCCATTCGAATTCGGCGCGGCCCTCGCCGCCCTGCGCCATGCGCGCCAGGATGCGCTCCTGCACCTGCTCAAGCAAGGCCGCATCGTCCTCGATGATGTGAAGCCCATCGGGAATGCCGTGCTGCAAGCGAAACGCCTGCGGTGCAGCGTCCAGCAGCGTTGCAAACCAGCCGTGAATGGTGCGCACCTGCACGCCCTGCCCGGCCCGCGCAACGCGCTGCGCCAAGCCACGTGCCGCCGCGCAGGAGGCCATGGCAGCGGTCTCATCCAGGCCCCGATCGACAAGCATCTGGGTGATGGCCTGATCGCTCAGGGACGGTTTGGCCAGTTCGTCCAGCGCGGCCACCAGGCGCTCGTTCATTTCGGCAGCCGCCTTGCGGGTGAAGGTGATCGCCAGGATGGACGAGGGCTCGACACCTTCGAGCAGCGCCCGAACGATGCGCGCCACCAGCATCCAGGTCTTGCCGGAACCGGCGCAGGCCTGCACCGAGACGCTGCGCCGGGGGTCACAGGCAGTGGCGTAAAACCGCGTGGACGAAACCAGGGCCTCGTCGACAAAAAAGGCAGCCTCGCTCATCCCCAGTCGTCGCGGCGGCAGATGCCCCGCGCCTCGCAGCGCTCGCAGGTCTGGATGTCTCCCAGCGGTCGCAAGGCTCCGCCCTGAAACAGGCGGCTCAGATCCTCCTCGATCACCTGGGCGAGCTGGTCGCGGCGGCGGTCCAGGTCAGGCATCTGGACAAGTCGGCAGGGCTCGTCGGCCACCGTGTCGCTGAACGACAGATAAGCACCCTGCACCGGATCGGCATGGCCTGGCATGGATCCACGCCATGCCAAGGCGTAGAACGCCAGCTGGACGTCTTCGGAGTCGGGCCTGATCCGATCCCTGCTGCGATCGCGCCGCTCGGTCTTGTAGTCCAGCAGAAATGGGGTTTCCTGTCCGTCGCCCGCCGGCACGCGATCCACGCGATCGATCCGTCCGCCCAGCTTGAGCACCGCTGGCTGCGCACCGTCCCCCGCGTTCGAGCGCAACCGCAAGCTGCTCGACACATCGGCCTCGGTCACAAGCAGGCGTGCGCCTTGGCCTTCCCATTTGATCTGCCAATCCAGGTAGGCATTTGCCATGCGTGGCCATTGCAGCTCGAAAGGGAGGAATTCACCAGGCTCGAGCGCCAGGGCAGCGGTTGCCTGCTGCGCTGCCTCGATCAGGATCTGCTCGCGCTCGGCGCGCGACTCGGTGGCGCTGGCGTGCAGTCGCTGGTGGTAGCGATGCAGCACGTCGTGCAGCCACGTGCCGAAATCGCGCTTGTCCGCCGGCACGTCCAGTTCTTCGATGCGCACGAGCTTGAGCAGATGCAGCACATGGAACTGGTAGGGACAGGCGCGCAGCCGCTCGTAGGCACTGGGCGAGAGTTTCCGCAGCACGCGCAGGTCGCCAACCGGTGCCGGAACGGCCACGGGATCGGGAAGGAATTCACGCAAGGGCCATTGCACCGGCTGTTCCGGCCAAGGTGTGGGGGTGCTCCATTGCCAGCGCTGCAGCAAAGGGCTGGGTGACTGCGGCTGCCCCGCGGCGTCGTGGCGGCACCACAGGACGTCCACGTGCGCGATGCCCAACGCGCCGTCCCATTCGGCTTGCCGCCGGCGGGCCATGTCGTCCCGGCTGGGCAGCCCGAGTTGAGCGCGCTCGCCCGATTGCCAACCCGTTCGGTCGATGGCCATTGGCGGCAGGCTGAGCGCATCACATCCCACGGCCACCGCCGCTGCCCATTCGTCGGCAGCCCACGCGTGGGCGAACTGCCCCCAGGTTCGCAATTCCACCGGGGCCGCCGCGCCGGATTCCAGAGGCCGCGACGGCAGGCTGGCGGATTCCAGGGCGTCGCCGAGCCAACGCACGAACGCTGTCCAGCCCAAGGGCACCCGCCCGATCGCCCGCCGCTCGAGTTCGGCCGCCCCTTCAGCGCTGAGCTGCCCATCCCCGTCAAGCCAGAGGCGTTCGAGCACGGCCTGGCCCGCGGCGTCCCGCTGCAGGGCGTTCCACTGCCCGCAGTCCTGCAGATGCATGGCCAGCACTTGCAGCCAGGCGCCCAACGCGGCCTGGCGTGGCCAGCGGCGCAGCCAGCCCTGAGCCAGCTCGACCAGTTGCAGCGCAGCCGCCGCAGCCGGGCCGGCCGGCTGCATGGCTTGCGCGCCCTGGCGCTGCAGGTGGGCAAGCCAGGTGGCCCAGCGGCGCACACCGGCACGACGCAGGGCGCGTTCCAGTCCATCGACAGCACCGGGGGCGGCTGCGGGGCAATCCTTGAGCCAGGCCAGCACGCCGTCGCATGTCGCGTTGGGTGCGGCCGCGCGCAAGGCGGACATGATCGCTGCGGCGCGCCGGGTGGTCGACAAGCGCCAGCCGCTGCGGTCCAGTGTGTCGACCCCGTGCAGGTGCAAGGCAACGAACATCCGTCGCGCCAGGGCGCGATCCGAGGTGATGAGCGCCAGCGGCGCATGCCCGGCCGCCAGGTGCGCCTGAATGCAATGCAGCGCCTGCGTCACCTGTGCATCGCCATCCTCGGCCACCCACACCCGGCGTCGTTGGCCATCCGGTCCTGGTGGCGCCTTTGGCGCCCCGTCGATCACCCGAACCGCAAGACCGCATCGCGCAGCAAGCGCCGCCACACAGGGGTGATCGCAGAACGGGCGTTCGCCCCCACCCCGCTCAGCATCGGCCTGCACCACCACCAGGGACGTTGGTCCCCCAAGCAATGCCAGCAAGGCCTGCGCATCGCCTGCCAACGCCTGCCACAAGGGATCCAGTGGGCCAGGCGACTCCCCCACCCATTGCACGGCCAGGCCCGTCAACCGCCGCTCCGTGGCGCCGATGTCCTCCGTGCCGCCGGGATGGTCGGCCGACTGAGCCCAGGCCGCCCGCGATCGAGCCAGCCATCGGGCACGTTCGGGTGGCGCGTGCAACGCCGCTGCCTGCACCAGGGACGCCGTCATGGCCACCAGACGGCCCGACAGTTCGCGCGCGTCCTGAGCCGACCAGCCTGCAAGACGCAGGCGCCGACGGGCCTCCAAAGCGTCAACACGCGCATCGCCGGCAAAACCATGGGATGCGGACGAACCCGCCACCGCGCCAGGCAGCGACTGGGCCAATGAATGCAGGGTTTCCAAGCGCGGCGACCAACCGGCCGGATGCCTGCGCAACCAGGCGCGACGCGCGGTGTCGCGCATGGCCGCATCGGGCAGCAGGACCAGACAGCGCGTCAGGTCCGGCCCAGGGCTTGAGGCCGCTTCGGCAATGAGGTCTGCAAGGCCCTGCCCGGTCACGGCCCACCCCGGCAGGAACACCCCCATCGACGACACAGGCTGAGGCTTTCTGTCACAATGACCGCACTGTATCCAGAACCCGCGCCCCGTCGCCAGCAAAGGAAAAAAGGTCATGGCCAGCGAGCACATCAAGCACGTCACCGACACCAGTTTTGAAACCGACGTTCTCAAGTCGGAGACACCCGTGTTGGTCGACTATTGGGCCGAATGGTGTGGCCCCTGCAAAATGATCGCGCCCATCCTGGACGACGTCGCCAGCGACTACCAGGGCAAGCTGCAGATTGCCAAGATGAACGTTGACGAAAACCGCGACGTCCCCGCGCGTTTCAACATCCGCGGCATCCCGACCTTGATGCTCTTCAAGGGCGGCCAGCTTGCTGCCACCAAGGTGGGCGCGATGAGCAAGGCGCAACTCACGAGCTTCCTGAACGAACAACTCGCCTGACATCGCCTTTCTGCATGGCGGCGGCGCAACACGAACGCCTGCCGCTTTTGCTGTCATAATCTCCCTCGAAGCGTTTTCGGCAGACAATCCATCGGTGGGCCAGTAGGCCCGCCACACCGCAGAGGCGGTGTCCGCCCTCCCAAATAAACGCCCTGGGGTTGCCGAACCCCACGCAGCCGCGCTGTTGTTTGCGCGTCCTTGCGATCCCCCCTTTCCATTTGCACTCCTGTTCAGGAGTCTTCACATGCACCTCAACGAACTCAAGGCCCTCCACGTTTCCGAAGTGCTCAAGCAGGCCGAGGAACTCGAAATCGAGAACACCGGCCGCATGCGCAAGCAGGAGCTGATGTTCGCCATCATCAAGAAGCGCGCCCGCGCCGGCGAGCAGGTTTTCGCCGATGGTGTGCTCGAGATCCTGCCCGACGGCTTCGGCTTCCTGCGCAGCCCCGACACCAGCTACACCGCCAGCACCGACGACATCTACATCAGCCCGAGCCAGATCCGCCGCTTCAACCTGCGCTCCGGCGACACCATCGAGGGCGAGATCCGCGCACCCAAGGAAGGCGAGCGCTATTTTGCCCTGGTCAAGGTGGACCGCGTCAATGGCGAGTCGCCGGAGGCCTCGAAGCACAAGATCCTGTTCGAGAACCTGACGCCGCTGCACCCGACCGAGCACATGC
>CAYNWR010000123.1:0-7423 GCA_964400915.1 uncultured Burkholderiaceae bacterium | reverse complement strand
ATCGGCCTGAAGGATCTGAGCATCGATGTGGCCAAGATGCTGGCCCGCAAGGACAGGGTCGTCAAGCAGAACAACGACGGCATCCTGTACCTGTTCAAGAAGAACAAGGTGAGTTTCTTTCACGGGCGCGGCTCGTTTGCGAAAGCCACTGGCGATGGATACGAGATCTCCGTGACGGGAAAGGCGCCCGCGAACTTGACCGCCAAGCAGGTGGTCGTGGCCACGGGATCGATCGCGAGGGCCTTGCCGGGCGTGGCCTTCGACGAAGAGCACATACTTTCCAACGATGGTGCGCTGCGCATCACGTCGGTGCCCAAGCGCCTTGCCTTGATTGGTTCGGGTGTGATTGGCCTCGAGATGGGGTCGGTGTGGCGGCGCTTGGGAGCCGAAGTGACGGTTCTCGAAGCCCTGCCGACCTTTCTGGGTGCTGTCGATGAGCAGATTGCCAAGGAAGCGCACAAGGCCTTTGTCAAGCAGGGCCTGCGCATCGAACTTGGCGTCAAGGTCGGTGACATCAAGTCGGGCAAGAAAGGCGTGAGCGTGGCCTACACGTCGGCCAAGGGCGAGGCGGCAGCGCTCGAGGTGGACAAGCTCATTGTGTCCATCGGGCGGGTGCCCAATACCACGGGCCTGCAGGCCGAGGCGGTCGGCCTCAAGCTCGATGAGCGAGGCGCCATTGTGGTTGATGACCACTGCAAGACGAACCTGCCGGGTGTCTGGGCCGTTGGTGACGTCGTGCGCGGGCCGATGCTGGCTCACAAGGCCGAGGAAGAGGGCGTGGCCGTGGCAGAGCGCATGGCGGGACAGCACGGGCACGTGAACATCAACACCATCCCGTGGGTGATCTACACAAGTCCTGAAATCGCCTGGGTCGGCCAGACCGAACAGCAGTTGCGCGCAGCCGGCCGCGCCTACAAGGTGGGCACGTTTCCCTTCATGGCCAACGGTCGGGCGCGAGCCTTGGGCGACACCACCGGCATGGTCAAGTTCCTGGCGGATGCGACGAGCGACGAAATCCTGGGCGTGCACATGATCGGACCGATGGTGAGTGAACTCATTGCCGAGGCCGTGGTCGCGATGGAATTTCGGGCCAGCAGCGAGGACATTGCGCGCATCTGTCATGCCCATCCCTCGCTGTCGGAGTCGACGAAGGAAGCGGCGCTGGCCGTCGACAAGCGCACACTCAATTTCTGATTGGCGCTGAAAGGTGGCGTCGGGCTTCAGTGTGCAGGCGGCGTACGACGCCGAACTCAAGGCGCGTGGGTATCAAAGCGATCCTGCCCAATTGCGGGCGGTCGCCGCGCTGGAACGATGCGCCACCGATTGGTACGCGTTTCGCCAGCGGCGGGCCAACGTGTTCGTCCGTCTTGTCAATCGGACCGAGTTGCCCCGTGGGGTCTACCTTCATGGTGGTGTGGGTCGCGGCAAAAGCTTTCTCATGGATTGCTTTTTTGGCGTGGTTCCCATCCGGCGCAAGACGCGCCTGCATTTCCATGAATTCATGCGCGAAGTTCATCGGGAACTGGCCGATCTTCAAGGAACGGTCAATCCACTGGACGAGCTGGGCCGCCGCATCGCCAAACGGTTCCGCCTGATCTGCTTTGACGAGTTTCACATCGCAGACATCACCGATGCGCTGATCCTGCATCGCCTGCTGGAATCCCTGTTCGAGAACGGGGTGGGTTTCGTGACAACGTCGAATTTCAGGCCCGATGAGTTGTATCCAGACGGTTTGCACCGCGATCGGATCCTGCCGGCCATCGACCTGTTGAACGCCCGCATGGAGGTGGTCAATGTCGACAATGGCACCGACTACCGGAGCCTGGCGTTCGAGCAGGTCAAGCTGTACCACACCCCCTTGGGCGAATCCGCTGAACGCGAGATGCGCGACGCCTTCGAACATCTGGCCGAGGCGCACGACGAGAACCCCGTGCTGCACATCGAAGCACGGGAAATCACGGCGCGGCGGCGCGCCGGCGGCGTGGTGTGGTTCGACTTCAGGGTCTTGTGCGGCGGACCGCGATCTCAAAACGACTACCTGGAAATCGCCAGCCAGTTCCATACGGTGCTGTTGTCCAATGTGCCGCGCATGTCCGTGCGGATGGCCTCGGAAGCCAGGCGCTTCACCTGGTTGATCGACGTTCTGTACGATCGGCGTGTGAAACTCGTGATCTCTGCGGAAGTGCGCCCTGAGGAACTCTATGTCCATGGGCCCCTCTCTCACGAATTTCCCCGGACGGTGTCACGCTTGAATGAGATGCGGTCAGCCGACTTCCTGGCGCTTGGCCGTCGAACGGTGGATACCGGTCTGACATGAACGTCCGGGCGCGACGTCAAATTTGGGCCGTGCTGGCCATGGCGGTGGTGATGACATCGGCTGGCGCAGAGCAGCCGGTCGCAGACAAATCCCAGCGTGAAGATCTTGCCAGGCGCCGGGCGGCAGTCCAAGCGGATGCCCAGGCGGGTCGCGAGTCCTGCTACCAGCAGTTTGCCGTTACCGCCTGCATCGAGCGCATCGAAGCCCGGCGTCGGGAGGAACTGGACCACATCAGGCGTCAGGAAGTCGCTCTGAATGACCAGGAACGCAAGGCCCGAGCGGCGGGGCGGGTGTCGGCCATCGAATCGAAATCCCAAAAGGCGACGGACCGCCCTCGGCCCCAGGCTGGTTCGTCCTCTGAACGCGAAATGGCCAAGCGCCAGCAAGTGGTCGCTCGCGAGGCTCGCGCGCGACAGCGTGCCGCAGCCCAACAGAAGAAGATTCAGGATGCCCAGGAGCGGCAGGCCAAGCAATCCGAACGCGCCCGCAAGCCACTGCCAGCACCCGGCGTCCAGGGGCCTGCCGGGGCACCAGGCGCGGCGGCCTCGGCATCGAAAATGTCCGGCCAGCCCTAGTCGGCCGCCAGGTTCTCGAATTTCACGATGACCAGCGACAGGTTGTCGCCGCCGCCCCGGCTGCGCAGACGTGCCTTTTCGATCAGGAATTCAGTCGCCTCGCGTGGCGTAAGGGCGGACAGCACGGTACCGAGTTCATCGTCATTGAAGTAGTGCCAGACCCCGTCGCTGCACGCAATCAAGGTGTCGCCCGGTTTCATCCGCGGGATCAGGTGGGCGTCCATGGGGGGATCGGATTCCGTACCCAGGCATCCAATCAGGATGTTGGATTGAGGGTGCACCGCTGCTTCTTCGGGGGTGATGTCCCCGCGATCGACCAGTGCCTGCACATAGGAATGGTCCTTCGTGCGTCGGACCAGTTGGCCATTGTGAAAATGGTAGACGCGCGAATCACCCGTGTGGACCCAGTGACAGTCACCGCCCGGATTCAGCAGAAACGCTGCAAGTGTGCTGTGCGGCTCTTGCTCGGATGAAATCGCTGTGAGCTTGATCACCATGTGGGCTTCAAACAAGAGTTGCTTGAGCATGGCGGCGGCATCGTCGTGTTCGGGCGCATAACGCTCAAACAATTGGCGGGAGGTCAACATCACCTGATCGGAGGCCTTGCGGCCACCGCTGCGGCCACCCATGCCGTCGGCCACGACGCCCAACAGGCACCCGTTGGCCCGCGGATGCGACATCAGGGCAACCTGATCCTGTTGGTATTCACGATCACCCCTGTGGATGCCCGTGGAAGCCGTCAAGCGATAGCCCTTGCTGATCACGTGCGCGTTGGATATTTCGACATCAAGCCGCTATTATGGGCTTCATGCAACGTGGGGAGCCCAGTCCAGGGCGTTGTGGGCCGGGTCGATCGTGATTTTGGCGACACCAAAGGCCAAAGTTTCATGAACGAAAACCTTCATTCGGATCTCAGGCGGCTGATCGACATGCGTATTGAGCATGCAGATCTGGATGCCTTGATCGATCGAGCGCAGATTGCGCCAGAGCCGGACGATTTGATGCTGCGTCGGCTCAAGAAGCGGCGATTGGCATTGCGTGATCAGATGGCGCGCCTCGAACGTCTGATCGAACCCAAGACGCCGGCCTGATTTGATGATCGATCCCTTGGCGGGGCCGCATCCAGTTGCGGATGGTCTGGCACTCGAACTGAGCGACGAGATCCGGCGCTTCTTCTCGCCGGACGGTGTGTTGGCCCGATCCTGGTCGGGGTATCGACCACGCGATGGTCAGCGGCAGATGGCGATGGCCATCGGCGAGCTTGTTGTGCAGGGTGGCGGCCTGGTGGTTGAAGCCGGCACAGGTGTCGGCAAGACCTTTGCCTACCTTGTGCCCGCCCTGCTCAGCGGCAAGACCACATTGATTTCCACGGCAACCAAAGCTTTGCAGGATCAGGTCTATTGGCGCGACCTCCCGGCGGTTTGCGATTTGATCGGCCGACCGGTTCGGACCGCCTTACTGAAGGGACGTTCGAGCTACCTATGTCGCGAGCGATACGACCGCTTGCTCGACGATCCGGATCGCGTGGTCACACGGTCCGCGCAATGGGCCAATCTGCGGATGTGGGCGGCGCGCACGGTCACGGGGGATCTGTCCGAAGTGGCCGGGCTCCAGGACGCGGACCCCTTGATCCCAGCGGTCACATCAACGCGAGACAACTGCCTGGGCACCGCATGCCCCCAGCATGGAGCGTGCCACCTCGTGGCCGCAAGGCGCGACGCGATGACGGCCGACGTGCTGGTGGTCAACCACCACCTATTTTTTGCCGATGTGGGTGTCCGCGAAAGCGGCTTTGCAGAACTTCTGCCGCGCTTGGATGTGCTCGTCTTCGATGAAGCCCATCAACTCAGTGCAACGGGTACGCAGTTCTTTGCTCAAACGCTGAGCACCCATCAGGTCGAAGCGCTTGCCTACGACCTCGCGCAGGCCACCTCCACTCAGTTGGCCAGCGGCCACACGGCAGGGGCCGTGGCTGCTGCTCTGATTCGGGCGACACAATCGGATTCGGTTCGGCGCATCGTGCAGCGGGTTGGCCCACAGCGCCGTGTCGGCTGGTTGGCCAGCGGTCCGGAGACTGTCGCCCAGGACGACTGGGTGCGTTTCCTGGCCGATGTCCGGCAAGCATTGGAAACGCTCTACAAGGTTGTGGCAGACGCCGAAGGTGAGATCTCGCCCATGAGGTTGTCTTTGGCGGCGCGGACGCAAGCCATGCTGGAACTCTGCGATCGTTTTGAGAGTCCGCCGGCGCCGGATGTGGTCCGTTGCCTTGAGACCCCGGGACAACGCATGCGGGTTGTCGAGATGCCCTTGCGCATCGGGGACCGATTGGCACGCTGTTGTGGTCTGGAGCGGCCAGGCGATGATGGCCAGGAGCCCGGGCCTGCGCAAGGTGCACGACGTGCGGCGGTATTTACGTCGGCAACATTGGGCGAAGACGACAAACTCGCCTGGTTCTCCCAGCGTTTGGACCTTGACCATCTTCCACGCTTGAGGGTTGAGAGCCCGTTCGACTATCCCCATCAATCCGCTGTATTTGTCGATGGATCAGCGCCCGATCCGGCCGACACCGAACGCCATGTTCAGCATGTGGCCGATCTCGCATGGGAAGCTGGCTTGCGACTTGATGGAAGCACCATGGTTCTGACAACCAGCCTTCGTGCCATGGAGAGGATCGGCGCGCGATTGAGGGACAAAGCGCAGGGCACAGGTGGACATCTCAGCATCCTGGTGCAAGGGGATGCTTCCAAGCGGCACTTGCTGGAGCAGTTTCGGCATGGGGCAAGCGACTGCGTGGGCCAGATACTGGTTGCCTCGATGTCCTTCTGGGAAGGCATCGATGTCCCCGGCGACGCGCTTCGCTGCCTGGTGATCGACAAGATACCGTTTCCGGTTCCGTCCGACCCCGTGCACAAGGCGCACGCGGCTTACATCGAGTCAAAAGGCGGCAGGGCCTTTTTTGACTACAGCCTTCCCGAAGCCATCGTCCTGATCAAGCAAGGGGCGGGTCGTTTGATTCGCAGCGAACGCGACGTGGGGGCCTTGGTCATTTGTGATCCGCGAGTGGTCCACAAGGCCTATGGACGCCGCTTGATGGCTGCGCTACCACCGATGAAGCGGCTGTCTGATCGCAGGCACTGGTTGGCGTACCTCGATTCGATCACCAAATCTTCCACCACGGATCTTCAACCCGGCGGAAACCACGGCTGAGAAACTCGGTCTTGGGGTAGGTCGCGAGCAAGACCCGTTGGGCGTCCGTCTGAAGTTGGGTCAGGCCCAGCGCCTCATATGACTTGACAAGGATGTAGAGTGCTTCTTCACTCGCCGCAACACCACGGTATTCGGCCAGCGCAGATTGTGCTCGGGCGACGGCTGCGACATACGCGCCACGGGAATAGTAGTAGCGTGCAACGTGAACTTCGTACTGCGCAAGTGAATTGACGATATAGGTCATGCGCTGCCTGGCATCGGGGGCGTATCGGGATTCGGGAAACCGTTCAGTCAGTTCCTTGAACGCCTCAAAGGAATCCCGCGCGGCCTTCTGGTCACGCTCCGAGAGATCCTGACGCGCAAGGAAGGCGAACAGCCCAAGGTTGTCGTTGAAATTCACCACACCCTTCATGTACAAGGCGTAGTCAAGCGCCGGACTGGCTGGATGTTGCTTCATGAAGCGATCCAACACCGCGATCGCTTGGGCCTGCTCACCTGCACGGTAGTGGGCATAGGCCTTTTCAAGCTGGGCCTGTTGAGCCAAAGTGGTTCCTGCTGCCCGACCTTCCAGCTTTTCAAATAGAGTCACCGCCTTGTCGTATGCACCTGCTCCCAATTCGTCTTTTGCTTCGCCATACAACTTGGAGACCGACCAATTGGCCATCTTGTCATCGTTGGTCGACGCGCATCCGCCAGTCAACAGTGCGATGGGGAGCAGGGCGAATCCGAACAGCCGGAGCACCGGTGTGGCAAATCGATTCATGTCACAAGTTCCAAAGTTTGAAAATTCTAGTCCCGAGCCCTGCATTCTCGCCAAAAGCGCATCGGGCATGGGAATGCAGGAGGCCTGATGGACCCAGAAGACGAGGAGCTTGACGCGTCGCCAGACGGGCCGCCAGATGGCGATGTGGCCCTGATCGTGGTTGACAGTTCTGGACACCAGGCGCGCCTGGACCGTTACTTGGCGCAGCGCATGGCGGGCTTGTCGCGCAACTATCTGCAGCAACGCATCGCAGCCGGGGATGTCCAGGTGGACGGTCGGGTGGTCACCAAGCCGTCGCTTGCCCTCATCATCGGGCAGCAACTTCAGGTTGCCATCCGTCCGACCTTGGCATCACAGGCTTTTGTCCCGCAGCCGATACCACTGAATCTGGTGTTCGAAGATGACGATCTGTTGGTGTTGGACAAGCCGGCCGGCTTGGTGGTTCATCCTGCGGCAGGCAACTGGTCAGGAACCCTTCTGAATGGACTTCTGGCCAGAGACCCGTGCTTCGCCGCGTTGCCTCGCGCGGGCATCGTCCACCGCCTCGACAAGGACACGAGC
>CAYNWR010000122.1:0-7432 GCA_964400915.1 uncultured Burkholderiaceae bacterium | reverse complement strand
GATGCCGTAGACCACCTGTGCCCCGATCGATTCGAGCGCCTCGGCCCAATTGATGTTGGCCTCCTCGTCAAAGCGGGCCTTGAGTTCGACCACCACCATCACTTCCTTGCCCGCCTGGACGGCCTCGCGCAGCAGGTCCATCATGACCGAGTCGGCACCTGTGCGGTAGATGGTCTGGCGGATGGCCAGCACGGCCGGGTCGCGCACCGCCTCGCGCAGGAAGGCCACCACACCATCGAAACTCTCGTAGGGCTGGTGAATCAGGATGTCGCGCTGGCGCATTTGCTCAAAGATCGAGCGCTCGGGCACCAGTTCGGCGGGCCATGCCGGGCGATAGACCGGGAACAGCAACTTGGGATCGGCCACCAGATCCACCATCTGCGCCAGTCGGACCAGGTTCACAGGGCCTGGTACCCGGAACAAGGCGGATGCGGGCAGGTCGAACTGACGCAACAGGAAATCCGATAGAAAGGCCGAGCAGCCCGCTGACACCTCCAGGCGCACCGCCTGACCAAAGTGTCGCTGCACCAGCCCCTCGCGCAGGGCCGTGCGCAGGTTGGCAACCTCCTCCTCGTCGACCGCCAGATCCGAGTGCCGCGTGACGCGAAACTGCGAGAACTGCGTCACTTCGCGCCCCGGAAAAAGTTTGCCGAGTTGAGCACGGATGACGCTGGACAGTGTCACCATCAGCCGCTCCGTCCCCGACACCTTCTCGGGCATCCGGATCACACGAGGCAGGACGCGGGGCACCTTGGTGATGGCGATCTCGTTGTCGCGCCCAAAGGCATCGGCGCCGTTCAGGCGCACGATGAAGTTCAGCGACTTGTTGGCCACCTGCGGAAACGGATGGGCCGGATCGAGCCCGACCGGAACCAACAGCGGCTTGACCTCGCGGTCGAAGTACTCGTCCACCCAACGCCGCTGCGCCACATTGCGCTCGCCATGCGGAACGATGCGCACCCCTTCACCGGCGAGGGCTGGCGACAACTCGTCGTTGAAGATCGTGTACTGCCGATCCACGATCTTGTGGGCGTGGCGCATCACGGCCTCAAAGGCTTCAACCGAATAGGTTCCCTGGCGTTCGCGGGCCCGGGCGGCGCGCACATGCGGCTCGATGCGCACCTCGAAGAACTCGTCCAGGTTGGACGACACGATGCAGAGAAAGCGCAGTCGTTCGAGCAGCGGCACTCCTGCGCGACAAGCCCAATCCAGGACGCGTTCGTTGAATTTGAGGATGCTGTGATCGCGGTCCAAGAGGACCGCATGGGACACGTTCGAACTCGGCGCGTGTTGGGGCATGTAAGGATGTGACCGATGGCGGCGCCCGAGTCTAGTGCCCGTCGTGTGACAGTTGTGTGACAAGCCCGTCTGGCACAACCGCGGTCACCTGATGCCCCAACACATTCGATGCGGCCTCGGCCTGCCAGTGCACCAACTCAAGCCGACCATCGAAGTGCTCGATCAAGGCCGTGAGGCTTTCCACCCAGTCACCGGTGTTGCAGTACGCAACGCCGTCGATGTCGCGAATCTCGGCCCGATGGATGTGGCCGCAGACCACGCCATGGTGCCCCCGCCGCGCGGCTTCGGCGGCCACCGCCGTTTCGAACTGCAGGATGTAGTTCAACGCCTTCTTGACCTTGTGCTTCAGGTAGGCCGACAGGGACCAATACGGAAGGCCCACCCGGGCCCGCCAGCGGTTGAGGTGCTGGTTCAGTCGCAGGGTGAATTCGTAGAGGTTGTCGCCCATGATGGCCAACCAGCGCTCGCACTGCACCACGGCATCGAACAGGTCGCCATGGACCACCCACAACTCGCGCCCATCGGCCAGCACATGAACCGCTTCGTTGCGGACTTCGATACCGCCAAACGAATGACCGTCGAACCCCCGCGCGAATTCATCGTGATTGCCGGGCACATAGATCACACGGCAGCCCTTGCGCACCATGCGCAAGACCTTCTGCACCAGGTCGTTGTGGGCCTGCGGCCAGTACCAGCGCCTGCGCAACTGCAAGCCATCGACGATGTCACCCACCAGGTACAGCTGCTGGCAGGGGTGGCGCTTGAGGAAATCCATCAAGGCCGCCGCCTGCGAATTGGGCGTTCCGAGATGCACATCCGAAACGAACACCGTGCGGTAGCGCGGCGGCTCCTCAGGCGCACCCTCGCGCCGGTCCTCGCCGCCGCCACTGCCACCGAGCAAGGATTCGGGCTTGAATCGCATCATGCGCGCAGCAACCTGCGCCGATACCGCTCGGGCAGGTTGGCCAGGTCCATCAGCATCGGGAGATCCGCGGTCTGGAAATCCGGGTCCCAGGCCGGTTCACCCAGAATGCCCGTGCCCAGGCGCAGGTAGGCCTGGATCAGGCCCGGTGCCTCAAAGCGGGCGTCTCCATCGACCCTGTGCATGGGCAGCGCCACGCGCGGCGTGACACGCCAACGCGCCGTGGGCGGGTGCTGTTCGATCAGGCGGGCGCAAATGGAGGCGGCAACATCCACACCCAGGCGCCCGGCACTGGCCATGGGCACGCTCGCACACCCGATCATGATCGTGAGCTCGTTGCGCACCATGAACTGTGCCAATGCCTGCCACATGGCAAGAATGGCAGTGCCCGTTCGATGCTTGGGGTGGACACAGCTGCGACCCAGTTCAACGGCCTGCGATCGCAGGGGCGCCAGGTTCGACAAGTCGAACTCGCCGTCCATGTAGGAGCCACCTGCCCGTCGGGCCTGGGTGGGTGTCAACAGTCGATAGGTGCCCACCACCAGACCCGACACCAAATCGCGAGCGATCACGTGTTCGCAGAAATCATCAAAGCGATCGATGTCGTGACGCGGCAGGGGCGTCGTCAGCCGCGCACCCATTTCCTTGCAAAACACCGCATAACGCAGGCGCTGTGCCTCGCGGACTTCGTCCAAGTGGCGAGCCCACCCCACCTCGATGGTCGATGGGGCTGCTGCGTTGTCAGGGCAGACCGTCGGTACTCGTTTTGGCACAACGATGGCGGGTGAGCGGGTCGTCAGGGTCATGTGTGGGGTACCAGGGCGCTGGCGCGAGGAGTGGATCAATACCGGCATGCTGCCCAGCAGGGGTGACAAACCCGTTACGTCCACATGACTGTTTGTTGACGATGCGAAAGGACGACGCCAGGCACAAGCATTGATGACCCGTCATCAACCTGTCACGCGTGCTGACGACGCTCGCTCCTTTGCAACCAGCAAGGAGCGCCGAATGGCCCAAAGCATCCGTGATGACGACAGCAGCAACCTCAGTGGCAACACCCACCTATCGCAACTGATTGAAAAATTGCAGGACAAGGGCGCCAGCCGGCGGCGCTTCCTGGCCACTGGCCTGGGCGCCGCGACCATTCCTTTCCTTGGCGCATCGCTTTCAGCCTGTGGCGGTGGCGACAGCGAAAGCATGTTGGGCTTCTCCGCCATTGCACCTTCGACAGGCGATACCGTGGTGGTGCCCAATGGCTACACCGCGACGCCCTTCCTGCCCTGGGGTGAACCCATGGCCAGCACCGGTCCGGCCTGGAAGGCCGACGCGACCAACACAGCGGCTGAACAGGAACAACAGATCGGGGACAACCACGACGGCATGCATTTCTTCGGGTTCAATGGCAACGGCACCGCGCTGGGCGAGCGCAGCGACGAAGGCCTGCTGGTGATGAACCACGAATACATCAACCTGGAGTACTTCTATGCGCCAGGTACCGATGCGGCCAACTGGCTCAACCCCTTCACACCCGAAAAAGCGCGCAAGGCACAGGCCGCGCACGGGGTTTCGATCAGCCACGTGCGCCGCAACGCCGATGGCTCGTGGTCGCATGTGAAGGGCTCGTCCTTCAATCGCCGCATCCATGGCAACACACCGCTTCTCATTCAAGGACCGGCAGCGGGCCTGACCGCGATGCGCACCACCGCAGATCCCCTGGGCACCGAGGTGCTGGGCACGCTCAACAACTGCGGCAACGGCTTCACGCCCTGGGGCACCTACATCACCTGCGAAGAAAACTTCAATGGCTACTTCGGCTGGAACGGTGACCGCACCGCCTCGGCCCTTGAAAATCGCTACGGATTGGCCGCCGGCGGCTTTGGGTACCGCTGGCACGAGGTGGACCCACGCTTTGATGTCAACGCCACGCCCAACGAAGCCAATCGATTTGGCTGGATTGTTGAAATCGACCCGTTTGCGCCCACCAGCAAGCCCGTCAAGCGCACAGCCATGGGCCGCTTCAAACACGAGAACGCCGAGTTGGTGATTGCCCCCAACGGCAAGGTCGTGGTCTACATGGGCGATGACGAGCGCAACGAATACGTCTACAAGTTTGTCTCCAGTGGCACTTTCGACCGCAGCAACCCGACCAGCGCGGCCAACCGCAACCTGCTGTCCGAGGGCACGCTGTATGTGGCGCGCTTCGACGCCGGGACGCCGGTGGGCGACAAGGCCGGTACGGGTGTCTGGATGCCCATGATCTTTGGTCAAGGGGCATTGACAAGCGCCAATGGCTTCACCAGCCAGGGCGACGTGATGATGCGCGCCCGCCAGGCCGCCGACCGCCTCGGCGCCACGATGATGGACCGCCCAGAGTGGGTGGCGGCCAATCCCAAGAAGGCCGGCGAGGTGCTGCTCACCTTGACCAACAACAACCGCCGTGGCGGCACCAGCAGCAACAACCCCGACGGCAGCACCGCTGCGGGGTCGGCCCGCCCACCGATTGACGAGGCCAATCCGCGCGACAACAACGTGTGGGGACACATCATCCGCTGGAACGAGGCCGGCGGCGATGCCACGGCCCTCACCTTCACCTGGGACATCTTTGTGCTGGCCGGCCAACCCTCGGTCACGGGCACACGGGCGCCGTCATCGAACATCACCGCCGACAACCTGTTCAACAGCCCCGACGGACTGGCCTTCGACAGCCATGGCCGCTTGTGGATTCAGACCGACGGCAACTATGGCAACACCGGTGACTTCGCCAACATGGGCAACAACCAGATGCTGGTGGCCGACCCCGTGACCAAGGAAATCCGACGTTTCCTCGTGGGCCCCTCGGGTTGCGAGATCACGGGCATCACCTGGACACCCGACCGTGGCACGATGTTCATCAACGTCCAGCACCCCGGCGAATTGACCAACCATCCGCGCGCGCCCAAGACGGCCGCGGGCACGGTGGTGGACGACAACACCATCTCACGCAATCCAACCAGCTTTTCTCAGTGGCCAACACCGGGTGCCCGGCCACGCGCCTCCACTGTGGTGGTTCGCCGCAATGACGGCGGCCCCGTGGGCGGTTGATCGCCCGTTAAGCGTCCCCGCTCCGAAACGCGCACCCCGAGCGGGTGCGCTTTTTTTTGCCAGGCCTACCTCACCTCGGCCGGATCGTTCAGGCCCGTGCCTGGCGCATGCATGAGGGCCTGTCCGGCCCGCAATGAGCGGCCCGGCATGACAGACGGATCCAGCTGGTACCCAGCCGGGGCGATCACCAGAATGGTCGAGCCGTGCTCGAACCAACCCAGCTCGTCCCCTTTGGCGAATGGGGTTGCCAGCTCCCATCGGCGCGCGCCACGCCATCGCGGGTGCAGCGTGGTGTCGATGGCATGCAGGCGCAGGCTGGCCACCAGAATCGCGGCCACAGGCACCAGCAGAACGGGGCATGCGTCGGGCCCCAGGCGCATGGCGAGCACCGCGCGTTCGTTGCGGCAAAACAGGCGCGGGACCCGCCGCAGTGCGGCGGGGTTCACGTTCCACAGATCACCACTGAAGTAAGTCACCCGATCCAGCACACCGTCGTGGGGCGCATGAAAGCGGTGGTACATGGCCGAGGTGAGGCGCAAGGTGACGTACGTCCCCTGCAGGACCTGTTGCATCGAGGGTTCATCACCCACCAAATCGCGCAGGGCATAACGCATGCCCTTGATCTGGTGAAGGTTGCCGTCCTGCACCGTGCCACAGGCGCCCACGATGGCGTCGCTGGGACTGGCCAGCACCGATCGCCGCATGTCGAAGGGCCTGGCACCCGGCTTGAGGCGCCGCGTGAAGCAGTCGTGCAGCGAATCGAACGACGATGCCTCGGCTTCGCTGAGGTCCAGCGCCGAAAAGCGCTGCCACGCAAACATTCCGAGTCGTTTCACCCACGGCTTGCGCGATTTGCTGATGCGGCCCATTGCCTGCGTCAGCAGGGCACGGGGCACGCGGTTGGTCAGGATGAAGTTCAATCCCTCGTGCCCAAAAAGCTTTCCCAGCAGCGGGGTTTTCACGATCCTGTCAATTGCGGGTTGCATAACCGATTGATCCTGGTGTTGTGAGGTGTCATGGAATCCACTCTGTTCTTATTGGGTGCAGGCACAGCGGCCTTGATGGGCGCGCCCGTCGCCTGGCAGCGCCTGCAACTCTCGCGCGCCAAACACCCGTCGCTGGCCGGTCACGCGCGCATGGCGCAACGCCTGGCGCGATGGATGCCCGGCTTTGCGTACAGCGAGGAAGAATTCTTCGATGTGGATGGCGCACCGGCTGACGTCCGCGAGCGACGGCGCGCGTCCTTTGAAGGCCTTGGCGAGGAGTTCGGCCGTCGCTACGCCCAATCGGCCGCCCGCACGCAGCAGGCCCGCGCGCTCATTCCCGATCTTGAGTTCACCGGCCGCTATCGCGTGCCGTTTCCATTTGCGCCCGTGGTGCAGGCACGCTTGCCACTTGGAAACTTTGTGCGCGAAACCCATGCCATGACCGTGGAAGACCTGGACGGCAATCGCTTCTACGACCTGACAGGCTCCTATGGCGTCAACGTGCTGGGCCAGGAGTTCTACAAGACTTGCATCACCCGCGGCAATGCGCGCGCGCAGGCCATCGGCCCCCTGCTGGGGCCTTATCACCCCGTGGTGCTGGACAACGCGCAGCGCCTTGCGCAGATATCGGGTCTGGATGCGGTGTCGTTTCACATGTCCGGCACCGAAGCCGTGATGCAGGCCGTGCGCCTGGCCCGCTACCACACCGGTCGCCGCCAGGTGGTGCGCTTTTGTGGTGCCTACCACGGCTGGTGGGACGATGTGCAACCCGGCCCGGGCAACCCCGTGCCGGCCCGCCACACGTTCACGTTGCGCGATCTGGACGAGCGTTCGCTGCAGGTGATCGCCAAGCGCAAGGACATCGCCTGCGTGCTGGTGAACCCCTTGCAGGCTCTGCATCCCAACGCCAGCGCACCGGGCGATTCGGCGCTGGTGGACGGCAAGCGTGCCAGCGCCGTGGCACGCGAGGCCTATGGTCAATGGCTGCGCCGCCTGCGCGAGGTATGCACCCAAGCCGGCGTGGTGCTGATTTTCGACGAGGTGTTTGTGGGCTTTCGCATCGCGCTGGGCGGTGCCCAGGCCTATTTCAAGGTCAAGGCCGACCTGGTGACCTATGGCAAGACCCTGGGCGGTGGCCTGCCCG
>CAYNWR010000121.1:0-7576 GCA_964400915.1 uncultured Burkholderiaceae bacterium | reverse complement strand
GGCATGAACAAGCGCATTGATACCGACATCGTGAGTGCATCCATCTTTGATCCGGCGTCGCTGGCCGACGTCAAAGGGGTTTTGGCATGAGCAACGTCAAGCTGGCCGATGGCAACCAGGCACCTGCCGGCGGTCCTTCTTCGGCTTCGGCACGTGTGGCACTGGTCACGGGCGCGTCCCGCGGCATCGGGGCCGTGATTGCCCAGGAGCTTGCTGCGGCGGGGTGTCGCGTGATCGGAACCGCCACCACCGCAGACAGTGCCGCACGCATCGGCAATGCCCTGCAGCCGCATGGCGGCGAGGGCATTTGTCTGGATGTCAACGATGCAGCGGGTGTGGATGCCGCCATCGACGGCATTCTCAAGCGCCATGGTCAATTGCATGTGCTGATCAACAACGCCGGCATCACGCGGGATGGCTTGGCGATGCGCATGAAGGATGAGGACTGGACGGCCGTTCTCGGGACCAATCTGAATGCGGCGTTTCGCCTGTGCCGGGCTGTGATGCGGCCGATGATGAAGCAACGTCACGGGCGCATCGTGAATATCACGTCGGTGGTGGGCGCGATGGGCAATCCGGGACAGGCCAACTATGCGGCCGCCAAGGCCGGTCTGGCGGGCATGACCCGCTCTCTGGCGCGTGAATTGGGCAGCCGGGGCATCACGGTCAATTGTGTCGCGCCCGGGTTCATCGAAACCGACATGACCGCACAATTGGGCAAGGAGCAGCAGGATGCCCTGTTGCGGCAGATTCCATTGGGACGCTTTGGCAAGCCCGTTGATGTGGCGCGTCTGGTGGTCTTTCTGGCTTCGGAAGACGCTGGCTACGTGACGGGTCAGGAATGGCACGTCAATGGCGGAATGCACATGCCGTCCTGAGTACCCGCACCGGCCCATCCCGAACGTTTGTTGCCACCGCTTACACAGATAGAATTCCATCTTTGTCCACAACCCCCCGAGGGACCCATGAGTGATATCGAATCCCGTGTCAAGAAAATCATCGCCGAGCAACTCGGCGTTGAAGAATCGCAAGTCACCAATGAGAAGGCCTTTGTGGCCGATCTGGGCGCTGACTCACTCGATACGGTTGAGCTCGTAATGGCGCTCGAGGATGAATTCGGCATTGAGATTCCCGACGAGGACGCCGAGAAGATCACGACGGTGCAACACGCGATCGACTACGCGGTCAACCACCAGAAAGCCTGATCGCGCTTTGCCGCCACGCAAAGCGGCTGTCTCTTTCCGTTCGCCCTTCGACCCCTCATTCAATAAGGCAACATCGCATGAGCCGACGCCGTGTCGTGGTCACCGGCCTGGGCTGCATCAGCCCGGTTGGCAACACCGTTCAGGAATCGTGGAGCAACCTGCTCGCGGGCCGCAGCGGTATCGACGCCATCACACGTTTTGACGCGTCGACGTATGCGTGCCGGATCGCCGGAGAAGTCAAAGGTTTCGACGTTGGTGCCTATCTGACGCCCAAAGAAGCGCGCACCATGGACACCTTCATCCATTACGGCATCGCGGCCGCCGCTCAAGCGGTTCAGGATGCAGGTCTGCCGACCGGGGACGCGTTGGGCGAGGAGCAGTCGACGCGCATCGGGTGTGTCATTGGTTCGGGCATCGGCGGCCTTCCGCTCATCGAAGAGACGGTGGCAGAACTCAATGCCCGAGGCCCAAGGCGGGTATCGCCATTCTTTGTTCCGGCGTCGATCATCAACCTGGTCGCCGGGCATGTGTCGATGCGATTTGGCTTCAAGGGTCCAAACCTTTCGGTGGTGACCGCCTGCACGACCGGCCTGCATTGCATTGGCGAGGCGGGCCGCATGATCGAATATGGCGACGCCGACGTGATGATTGCCGGCGGTACCGAATCCACCATCTCCCCGCTGGGCATCGGTGGCTTTGCCGCGATGCGTGCCCTGTCCACCCGAAACGACGACCCCAAAACCGCGTCGCGGCCCTGGGACAAGGATCGCGATGGGTTTGTCCTGGGGGAAGGGGCGGGCATCCTTGTCCTTGAGTCCTATGAACACGCCCGCGCCCGCGGTGCCCGCATCTATGCCGAACTGGCGGGATTCGGAATGAGCGCTGATGCCGGGCACATGACGGCTCCCAACATGGATGGTCCCAGGCGCGCCATGTTGTCGGCCTTGCGCAATGCGGGTGTCAATGTCGACGACGTGGATTACCTCAATGCCCACGGTACCTCGACCCCGCTGGGCGACCTGAACGAATCGAATGCCGTCAAGGCCGCTTTGGGCGATCGGGCGCGCCACATGGTCATCAGTTCGACCAAGTCCATGACCGGGCATTTGCTGGGCGGTGCCGGTGGCATCGAATCGGTGTTCACGGTTCTTTCGATTCACGATCAGAAAATTGCCCCGACCATCAATATCTTCGATGCCGACCCCGAATGTGATCTCGACTACTGCGCCAACACAGCGCGGGACGCAAGGATCGAGGTCGCGCTGAAGAACAATTTCGGCTTTGGTGGAACCAACGGATCGCTGGTCTTCAGGCGTTTCGTCTAGGCGGTCCTGGCCCGCTTGCATGCAGCGTGCCCCCGATTCCCTGAGCTATCCGGTCTTTCCAGACCGAGTCGCCGGCGTGCTGTCGGTCGCCAGTTTGTTGATTTGCGCCTGGATGTCGTATCGCTCGGCCGGGGCCGGCCACGCGCTTGAGCTTGGTATCGCTCTTTCCATCGGACTGGGCGCTTGGATCTTGATCAAGGCCAGGCGGCGCCATTTCCCCGCTGAGTCATGGGTCCTGGAGCCGATTGAGCCTGGGATGTGGCGCTTGAGGACCGAATCGCCGGCGCCGGGCTGCGCGCATCCCCTGGGCCGCATCTCTCGTGTCTGGGATTTTCAGGCCATGATGCTCCTGTGCCTGTCGGACACCCAGGGACTCAAGCATTGGGTCTGGTTGCGCGCGTCGGCGCGCCCAGACGATTGGCCGGCCGTTCGCCGCGCCCTTGTTGGGGTGCAGGCCGATGGGTCGCGCCCCGCACATCCGGCGGAGAACCGAATTGGCGCTTGAGCGCACCCCCGATGCCATCGCGGACGACTTGCTCGTCCAGCGCACGCTGGCGGGTGACATGCGCGCCTTTGAGCTGATCGTTCACAAGTACCAGCGCCGCATCGAGCGTCTGATCGGACGGATGGTGCGCGATGTCGACCTGGTTGAGGACATTGCCCAGGAGACCTTCATCCGGGCGTATCGTGCGCTGCATCAATTCCGCGGGGACGCCCAGTTCTACACCTGGCTGTATCGAATTGCAGTCAACACGGCCAAGAAAGGCCTGGTGGAACTCAAGCGCGATCCCGTGATATACGAAAGCGCCATGCGGGCTGGCGACGACGATGATGAAACTTCCAGCCCTGGCGAGGAACTAACTGCTGACGAGACACCCGAAACCGCGTATGCAGCCAAGGAAATTGCCCAAGCGGTCAGCGCAGTCGTCGACGCGCTGCCCGAGGAGTTGCGTCAAGCCCTGACCCTGCGCGAAATCGAAGGCCTGAGTTACGAAGAGATCGCCGAGGTGATGGATTGTCCAATCGGAACGGTGCGATCGCGCATCTTTCGGGCGCGTGAGGCGGTTTCGGCCAAAGTCAAGCCGATGCTGGAGCGTCAGACAGGGAAACGTTGGTGAATGGGTTCATTGGGTAAATCGTTGAGCGAGATGGATATGGATGCCGAGTCGCAATTGATCTTGAATCGTCGGGAACGTGTGTCGGCGCTGATGGACGGCGCCTTTGATGTGAACGGGGGCCATGAAGCGTTGCACGAGCTGCTGGGCGATCGCGATGCGGTGGCGCATTGGCGCGCCTACCACGTCATTGGTGATGTGTTGCGTTCGCCCTCGTCTGGGCCCAGGGCCACGCGTCGCGATCCCGAACTGGCCCACCGTGTGATGGCGGCGCTGGAGCGTGAGGTGCTCGTTCGCGAAACCGGCGGCGTGGATCCAGCCGCCGCTGGGGTGCCCCGGGTGCTCAATCTTGTGGATGCGACGCATGGCGTTCGTGTGGTTCGGCCCCCGGCCGACGAGGCGGCCAATGCGTCGCGTTGGCGGCTGGTGGCCGGTGTCGCGTCGCTTTTCGCCGTGGTGGCTGTTGTTTGGTCCGTTGCAGGGGCGCGGCTGACCGACTCATCCGCGCCGGTTCTGGCATCGGGTGGGGCAGCGGCCGGCGCGGCCGAGCGCGTGCAGGTGGGCAATGAGGCGGGTGTCATGATTCGGGATCCGCGCCTGGATGAATTGCTGGCGGCGCACCGACAATTTGGCGGCAACTCTGCACTTCAAATGCCCTCAGGTTTCTTGCGCAATGCAACTTTCGATGCCGCAGCGCGCTGATCGCTTCGTGTCCTTTTTGCTGGCCGGGTTGTTGGCTCTGGCCCTGCCTGTTCACGCCCAGTTTCCACCGCAGGTGCCTGCGCCGTCCTCGCCGGTGCCCGTGCCGCCGCTGTCGACTTCGCCGCAGTTTCCACCCCCCCCGGCCGTTTCATTGACGGCGCCACCTGCTTTTCAAGGGGCGTCGGCAGCCGTGCCGCCTGCCCAGCGCACTCTTGCCGACTGGCTTCAGCGCCTGCACAACGCTTCAAGCAATCGGTCCTACATTGGCACTTTTGTGGTTTCCAGTGGTGGGGGCGCGATGGCCAGTGCCCGGATCTGGCACGTGTGTGACGGCACCCAGCAACTCGAGCGAGTCGAAAGCCTCAGCGGTCCGCCACGCTCGACGTTTCGCCACAACGATCAGGTCATCACCTTCATGCCGGAGCAGAAGCTGGCGCGCTCCGAAAAACGTGATTCGCTGGGCGTGTTTCCAGCGCTGCTCAAGGCCTCCGGTGCCACCTTGTCAGAGCACTATGCCGCCCGCTATGCCGGTACAGACCGTGTTGCTGGACTGGAAACCGAAGTGTTCCTGATTGAACCCAAGGATCGCATGCGGTTTGGCTACCGAGTCTGGAGTGAGCGGCAAACCGGTCTTCTGATGAAGTTGCAGACGCTCGACGCCGCAGGCCGAGTGATCGAGCAATCGGCCTTCTCGGAATTGCAGCTTGACGCTCCGGTTCGGGCCGAACGGCTGGCTCAGATGATGGCCAAGACGGACGGCTACCGAGTCGAGGCTTCCGACACGGAGCGCACGACGGCTGCGGCTGAGGGGTGGGCCCTGAAATCGTCGGTGGGTGGCTTCAAGCCAACCACCTGCGTCAAGCGGCCATCCTCGCGCGCTGGAACCCCGGGTGAATCCACCATGCAGTGGATTTTTTCCGATGGCTTGGCATCGGTTTCCATTTTCGTCGAGGCCTTCGATCGCCGGCGTCACCAGGGTGAGACGCAGTTCAGTGTGGGGGCCACACATTCCATCACGCGTCGCTTGACCGACAAGGGTGGGGACTGGTGGGTTACTTTGTTTGGCGAAGTTCCTATTGCCACCCTTCAAGTGCTCGCTCAAGGCCTTGAACGAACCCGTTGATGCCCCGATCTGAGCCGGCAAGCGCTTACCGGGCGGTGAACCTTTGCCGCCTCGTGCTCTCAGATCCGATTCATTAGGAGTCAGCAACATGATGTCGATTTCAGATTTCCGAACAGGTGTGGGTGTTGCGTTCGGTCTCAACCGTTGGCGTGCGGCGCTGGTGGCGCTGGCGTGCCTTGGACCGCTTCTGGGCGGTGCGTTGGGTCTGACCCGGGACGTGCAGGCGCAATTGGTTCGAGGCCTGCCGGACTTCACGGAGCTGGTTGAGCAGGTGGGACCGTCGGTGGTCAACATCCGGACGCTGGAGCGGGTTGCAACGCGTGGTTCGGCGCGTGGCGGCGACGAGGAAATGCTCGAATTCTTCCGCCGATTTGGAATTCCCACGCCGAACGTCCCCCGCCAGGGCCCGCGGTCGCAACGCCCGGATGGCGACGAAAGCGAGCGGCCCAGGGGCGTGGGTTCGGGTTTTGTCCTGACGCCGGATGGTTTCATCATGACCAATGCACACGTGGTCGACGGGGCCGACGAGGTCATGGTGACCTTGCCCGACAAACGCGAGTTTCGCGCCAAGATCATCGGCGCTGATCGTCGCACCGACGTTGCCGTGGTGAAGATCGAGGCCACTGGACTGCCCGCCGTCAAGTTGGGCGACGTCAGCCGCCTCAAGGTTGGGGAATGGGTCATGGCGATCGGTTCGCCCTTTGGCCTTGAAAACACGGTCACGGCCGGGATCGTGAGCGCCAAACAGCGGGACACGGGTGACTACCTTCCCTTCATCCAAACCGATGTCGCGATCAATCCCGGCAATTCGGGCGGACCGCTCATCAACATGCGCGGCGAGGTGGTGGGGATCAACAGCCAGATCTATTCCCGATCGGGCGGCTTCATGGGCATCTCGTTTGCCATCCCCATCGATGAGGCAACGCGCGTCAGCGAGCAGTTGCGCAATTTCGGGCGTGTGACGCGGGGTCGTTTGGGCGTGCAGATCGATCAGGTCACGAAAGAAGTGGCCGAGTCCATTGGCCTGGGCAAGCCCCAGGGCGCATTTGTTCGCGGTGTGGAGGGTGGCTCGCCCGCCGTGAAGGCGGGTGTCGAGGCGGGCGACATCATCATCCGGTTTGATGGCAAATCGATCGAGAAGTCGTCCGACCTGCCGCGCCTGGTGGGCAACACCAAGCCGGGCTCGCGCAGCACGGTCACCGTGTTCCGCCGTGGCAGCAGCAAGGATCTTCAAGTGGTCGTGGCCGAGGTGGAACCCGAGCGCAGCACGCGCCGCGTGTCCGAACGACCAGAAGACAAACCGCGCAGCACGACCCTGGCTGGGCAGGCCTTGGGTCTGGCCGTCAGTGAACTGACCGAGGCGCAAAAACGCGAACTCAAGGTCAAGGGCGGCGTGCGGGTTGATGCGGCCAGTGACGCAGCGGAGCGGGCGGGCCTTCGTGAGGGCGACGTGATCGTTGCCATTGCCAACACCGAGATCGCCTCGCTGAAGGAATTTGAATCGGCCTTGTCAAAGGCCGATAAGGGCAAACCTGTCAACGTGTTGTATCGGCGCGGCGAGTTGGCTCAGTACGCATTGATCCGAACACCCAACAGTCGCTAGATCGAATATGTCTTTCTGGTAATAAAAATCTAGCATAAAACTACTTTTTCATCTTATTTGATGCCTTGTTTCAGGCCGCTGGTCTCCGTTTTGGTTTCGCACAGTCGATTCACAGCTGCCCCACAGTTTGTTCAGCTGATAGTGATCGCTAACTGTGGATAACTTGTTGATATAATTCATGTTGCCCTGCGGCAACAGGCGAGAACTTGCTAGGGTCAGGCTGTACGCGACTGCCTTTTTGCCTACAATGAAGTTCCAACTATCGCAGTTGCCATAGATTGTTGGTTCAGGGCGCGTCCTGCAAGAGACGCGCCCTTTTTTTTGTTGCGCGCGCTTGCCAATCAAACACTTAACGTCACTCATTGATGGATCACATCAGAAATTTTTCGATCATCGCGCACATCGATCACGGCAAATCGACGCTCGCTGATCGCTTGATTCAACGCTGCGGCGGTTTGCAGGAACGCGAGATGGAGGCGCAGGTTCTCGATTCCATGGACATC
>CAYNWR010000120.1:0-7576 GCA_964400915.1 uncultured Burkholderiaceae bacterium | reverse complement strand
TCAGACGAAGCGCACGCCCAGTGCCCCCAGCGCACCGAAGTCCGCGTGGATGACATCGCCCGCTGCCACGGCCACGGGGCGCGTGAACGAGCCCGCCAGCACGATCTGTCCCGCCATCAGGCCAGCGCCATGTTGCGCGAGCTTGTTGACCAGCCAGGCGATGCCGGCAGCCGGATGTCCCATGACGGCAGCGGATACGCCGCTTTCCTCGATGACGCCGTTCTTGGACAGCGTGGCGCCCACCCAGCGGATGTCGAGATCAAAGGGACGCACCATGCGTCCGCCCGTCACCATGGCGCCCGCAGCGGCGTTGTCGGCGATGGTGTCAACGATGGCGCGCGGCACCTGGGTGCGGTAGGCAATGATCTCCAGCGCCGGCGTGACGAATTCGGTGGCACGCATCACATCGGCAACCTGGCAACCCGCACCTTGCAGGTCGCGCCCCATCACAAAGGCCAGCTCCACCTCCAGCCGCGGCGACAGGAAACGCGCCGCCTCCACCTGAGCGCCATCGGCCACCAGCATGTCGTCGGTGAGGTAGCCGTAGTCGGGCTCATTGAAGTTGCTGGCCATCTGCATGGCGCGTGACGTGAGGCCGATCTTGCGCCCCACCAGGCGAGCGCCGTCGCGAAGGCGCCGCTCCAGCCACAGTTGCTGGATGGCATAGGCATCGGTCAGTTCGGCCTGTGGCCAGGTCTTGCTGATCTGCGGGATCAGCTGGCGGGAGGTGTCAGCGCCGTGCAGGGCATCGGCGGCGGCTTGGCGTTGTGGGGTGTCGAGCATCTTGGATGGTGCAGGTTGGTCAAAAAAATGGGTGGCCGCTACTTGATCGGGGCCAGCGGACGCGTCGATGCGCCGGGGGACATCACGAAGGTAAAGCGCAATTCGGTCCACGGTGTCGGGGTGGCTGGCCGATCGGCGGGCGGCTCGTGGCGGGTGTCGAAGTGGCCGAGCAATGCGGCCGTTGCGCCAAATTGCGCGTCGGTGAGCAGATGGGGATCGTCGTCGGCATAGACCTGCGTGATCAGGGTCTTGAACCCCGGCTTGACGATCATTGCGTGCACGTGCGCAGGCCGCATGGGGTGACGCCCCAGCGCCTGGAGCATCGGGCCGACGACCCCGTCGGTCGGAATCGGATACCCGGCCGGCTTGATGCTCCAGAAGTCGATGGCACCCTCTGCGTCGGTGGTGAAGCGCCCGCGCAGGTTCATGTCGACCTGGCCACCGGCTTCGATCGGTTTGGCGCGTGCCTCGGGCTGGTTCTCGTACAGGCCATCGGCTGCGCAATGCCAGATGTCAACCTCAGCCCCCACCACGGGCCGACCCTGGTCGTCGAGCACGCGCGCCTGCATGTGCATGGGCATGCCGGGCATGGGGCAGCGCAAAAGGCTGGATCCGTTGGGCAGGGGCGGCGAATCGGCGCGCCAGAAAGGGCCCAGCAGGTTCTGATGGGTGCTGGGCTGCTGCAGCGTGGTGTTGTTCTGCAGGCAGACGAGTTGCGAGACGCCCAGCGACCCTGCCATCAACACCACCTCATTGTGCTGGGCGTTGCTGAGCTGGCCCAGGCGCACGATCAAGGCACAGGCCTGGCGGAACTCGGCTTCGGACAGCCGGGTCTCGCGGACAAAGGCGTGCAGGTGCGTGACCAGGGCCGTCATGATGTCGCGCAGGCGCGTGTCATCGGTGCGCGAGACCTCTTGCAGCACCTGCTGGGTCAGGCTGTCGGGCGATGTGATCATGGTGCGCATTTTCAAGCGGACATTGCAAAGTCAAACCAGGGGCACGGTGATCTGCTCGATCACCCCGCGCGTGTCGGGTCGCACGCCGCGCCACCAGGCAAAGGCTTCGGCCGCCTGTTCGACCAGCATGCCCACACCGTCCACGCAGCGTGCGCACCCAGCTTGCCGGGCCGCCAGCAGGAACGGGGTCATGCCCTTGCCATAGACCATCTCGTAGGCGAGGGTGTTGTGGCGATAGACCGAAGCGGGCACCGGTGGACAGACGCCGCTCAGGCTGGCCGAGGTGGCGTTGATCACAAAATCGAATCCGTCGCCGCGCAAGTCGTTGTAGCCACAGGCTTCGACGCGTTGGTGCGCGCCAAACAGGCGAGCCACCTCGACGGCCTTGGCGACCGTGCGATTGGCGATGACCACCACGGCAGGCCCTTCGCGCAGCAGCGGCAGCACCGCCCCCCGGGTGGCCCCACCGGCACCCAGCAGCAGCACCCGCTGGCCCGCCACCGGGCAACCCAGGTTGTGAACCAGGTCGCGCACCAGGCCCACGCCATCGAAGTTTTCGGCGGCGACGTGGGTTCCGTCAAATTTCAGCGCATTGGCAGCGCCAACCAGGCGCGCGTCCTCGGAGGCCTCGGTGGCATAGGCCAATGCTTCCAGCTTGAACGGAACCGTGATGTTCAGGCCACGCGCGCCCTGGGCACGAAAGCTGTCCACGGCCGCCGAGAAGCCGTCCAGCGGCGCGAACAGCGCCTCGTAGCGCATGTCCTGGCCGGTGCTCCTGGCAAACAGGCCGTGGATCAGGGGCGATTTGCTGTGCCCGATCGGATTGCCGATCACGGCGTAACGGTCGCTCATGCCTCAATTCTCGCTGTGCAGGACGCCGTCGCGCTGCATGGCGTCGATCTCGTGTGGCGCAAAGCCCAGATCGGCAGCGATCTCGCGGTTGTGTTGGCCCAGGCTGGGCGCGCAATCGGGCACACCCATGTCAAAGCCCGAGAAGTGGAAGGGCAGGTTGGGCATGCGGATCGTGCCCAGCTTGGGATGCTGCTGCGTGATCAGCATGCCGCGCGCGGCAATCTGTGGATCGTTGATCACTTCGGCAATGTCCTGGACCTTGGCACAGGGCACATCCAGGGCATCCAGTTCGGCCAGGATCTGCGCCACCGGCCGGGTGGCCGTCCACGCACGAACGATGGGCAGGAGTTCCAGGCGGTTGGCGTTGCGCGCCGCCATGTCGGCAAAACGCGCATCGGCGGCCAGGGCTTCGCCTCCGATGTGGCGGGCCAGCGCACGCCAGGCCTCGTCGGCCTGCGCGGCAATTGCCAGATGGCCATCCTGTGCGGTGAACACGCCATAGAGGGTCGAGGTGGGCAGGTCGTGCCCGGTCTGCTGGGGCACTTCGCGCCCATTCGACAGGGTGTAGCACTGCACCGCGTATTCGTGCATCGACATCAGGCAATCGTAGAGCGCCAGGTCGATGTGTTGGCCGCGCCCGGACTTCACACGCCCCAGCAGGGCCGCGCAGATGGCGCTGACCGCGTGGCTGCCCGTGTACATGTCACCGAGCGCAATGCGCAGCAGCGGTGGTGCCTCGCCCGGCGAGCCCACCATGGCCATGATGCCGCTCTTGGCCTCGGCGATCAGGCCAAAACCCGGGCGGTGCGAATCGGGGCCCGTGTGGCCGTAGGCCGAGATCGAGCAATACACCAGGCGCGGATTCAGTGCCGAGACCTCGTCATAACCCAGACCCAGTCGCCCCAGCGCGCCGGGGCGGTAGTTTTCGATGAAGACATCGGCGCTTTCGACCAGACGCGTCATCAGGGCCTTGCCGCGCGCGTCCTTCATGTTGAGGCACAGGCCCTTCTTGCCCATGTTCTGCTGCAGGAAATAGCCGCTGACGCCTTCGCGGACATACGGGTAGCCGCGCCCGGCTTCGCCCGTCGCGGGGCGCTCCACCTTGATGACCTCGGCGCCCAGCCCGGCCAGGCATCGCCCCACGTAAGGCCCGGCGAGGAAATGGCTGTAGTCGATGACGCGAATGCCCTCCAGGGGCGCAGAAACGGTGCTTTGAGACATGTTTTGAAGAAAATCAAACGGTAGCGAGCGTGGAATATTGAAAGATTGCTATAAAAATGTGATAAGCCAATTCAGCCGTCAGAACCGGGAACCGTGGCCCGCCGAGCAAACCCGCGCGCGATGCGCTAAGGTTGTGCCCGGACGAACGAGCATACCGCCCTGGCCACCGTCGCCGGCCGGTTTGCCCACCGATTCCGCCTGGCCCGATGTCCATCCACCGCTGGCGCAGCCGACCCAACAGTTCTTTCAACATGAGCACCGACAAACCGTACCTCAAGATCGATTTTGTCAGCGATGTGGCCTGCCCCTGGTGCGCCATCGGCCTGGCCTCGCTCGAGCGCGCCCTGGAGCGCACGGGCGACGTGGTCGAGGCCGACGTGTACTTTCAGCCCTTCGAGCTGAACCCGGACATGGGCCCCGAGGGCGCAGACACCAGCGAGTACCTGAGCGCCAAGTACGGCTCCACGCCCGAGCAACAGGCCCGCATGCGCGCGGCCATGCGCGAGCGCGGCGCCGCCTTGGGCTTCGAGTTCCGGGCAGATGGGCGCCCGCGCATCCACAACACCTTTGACGCGCACCGGCTCATCCTGTGGGCACGCGAGGCCGGTGGTGAGGCGGGTGGCGCCAAGCAGCATGCCCTGAAGAAATACCTGCTGGCGGCCTACCACGGTCAGGGGCGCAACCCGGCCTCGCGCGAGGTGCTGCTGGAGGCTGCGGCCGCAGTGGGGCTGGATGTCGAGGCCGCGGCCGGTGTGATCGACAGCGACGTGGGCGCGAAGGACGTGCGTGAGGTCGAGTCCTACTACCAGGCCGCCGGCATCAGTGGCGTGCCGGCCATCATCTTCAACGACCGCCACCTGATCTCCGGGGGGCAACCCCCCGAGGTGTTCGAGCAGGCGATCCGCCAGTTGGTGGGGCAGGGCAGCGACGCCCCGTAAGTGGGCCTGGCTGCGGCATCGCCGACGGTTGAGCCATGAACAGCGTGCGCCGTGCGGCGGCAGCCCATCTGAGGGCCCATGTCCACGAGGTCTGGGCGACGCAGGCCGTCTCAAGGCGTGGAGCTGCCGCACCGCAATGGACGTTTTCCTTGCCGACAGGCTGGATGCATCTGGCCATCCGGCTGGATGAATCGCCCGTCATCCTCTTCGATCCGCTGCGGTCGGCCGTGGTGCGGTTTTGTGGTGACGGTGTCGTGGGTGGCCCGCGCCGACAGTTTCACCTGAAGGAGGCATCGGCCCCGTCCAGCTCGGTGGGGGCGGTGCTGCGCCCCGGGGCTTCGCTGGCCCTGCTGGGTGTCACGGCCGATGAGTTGGCTGGGCAACACACGCGCTTGTCGGAGCTGATCGGTGCCACCGCCGCGCGTTGCCTGGTCGAGCGGCTGGCCGCAAGCCCGTCGCCCGGTCATCGGGCGGCCCTGTTGGAGTCTTTTCTCACGGAACGTCTGCTGGCGAATCGGTGGCGCGGGCCATTCATCCCCGGCATCGACAACTGGTTCGACACGCCCACCGATGTCGGCACCGCGGTGGCCCAAAGCGGAATCAGTCATCGGCATTTCAATCAGCGGTTCAAGCGCCTGGCGGGACTGAGCCCCAAGGTCTACCAACGGGTGCGGCGCCTGCAGCCGGCGCTGGCACAGCTGCACGCCCGCCCCGATGTGGCGCTGGTCGACCTCGCACTTGCCAGCGGATTCGCCGATCAGGCCCATTTCCAACGCGAGTTCCGTTCGGTGTTTGGATTGACGCCGCTGACCTATCGCCGGCGCACGCCCCGCGAGTCGCACCACGTCGCGTGTGTCGAACCGGCGCTGGAGGTCAAGAATCTTCAATACGACGTCGGCCAATGGGCTGCACACTGCGTGCTGAACGCAACCCTGGCAGGAGCCTGATGTGACGGGTACCGAACTTTTTCCCTACTTGTGTGTTTCGAACGCAGCGCAGGCGCTGGTGTTCTATGTGCAAGCGTTTGGCGCGCACGAGAAGTTCCGCCTCGTCGAGCCCAGTGGACGCATCGGTCATGCCGAACTGATCCTGGGGACGGCCACGATCATGCTGTCGGACGAGTTTCCGGAGTACGGGATTCGCAGCGCCACATCCATCGGCGCCACGCCAGTGACCCTGCATCTGCACGTCGACGATGCCGACGCGGTCATCCAACGGGCGGTCCAGGCCGGTGCCACCCTTGAGCGCGCGGCCAGCGACATGTTCTTCGGTGAGCGCTCAGGGGTCGTTCGCTGCCCCTTTGGCCACCGCTGGCTGATCGGTCACAGCATCGAGGAGGTGTCTCCAGAGGAGATGCAGCGACGCTACACCGCCCTGTTCAACGTGCCGGACGCCTGACCTGAATGCCGGTCATCGTGCCCTTCAAGGCGCTCGTTTCAGAAACTTGAAATCCACGCCTTCGTCCGCCTGGGTGACCTCCTCCAGGAACAGCTTGCGGTAACCCCGCGCAGCCGTGGGCGGTGTGATCGGGTTCTGCAGCGCCCGGCGCCGGAGTTCGTCGGCATCCACTTGCAACTCCAACACCCGCTCACGCACCGACAGGCGGATGCGGTCACCGCTTTGCACGTGGGCCAGGGGCCCACCCACGGCGGCTTCGGGCGTGACGTGCAGCACCACGGTTCCAAAGGCCGTACCACTCATGCGTCCGTCGGAGATGCGCACCATGTCCTTCACGCCCGCCCGTGCCAGCTTGCGGGGGATGGGCAGGTAGCCCGCCTCGGGCATGCCGGGAGCGCCTTTGGGCCCGATGTTCTTGAGCACCAGGATGTCATCGGCCGTGACGTCCAGGGATTCGTCATCGATGCGGGCGGCCAGATCGGCAGCGTTTTCGAACACCACGGCCCGTCCCGTGTGTTCCATCAAAGCGGCGTCGGCGGCCGATTGCTTGATGATCGCGCCATCCGGCGCAAGGTTGCCACGCAACACGGCAAACGCGCCTTCGGCCTTGATGGGTTGTGTGCGTGGTCGCACCACGTCTTGCGTCGGCGTCGGCGGGTAGGCCTGATCGATCTGCTCGCCGAGCGTGCAGCCATTGACGGTTTGGGCATCCAGTCGCAGCAGGGGTTTGAGTTCGCGCAGCAGCGTGCCCATCCCACCGGCGTGGTCGAAATCCTCCATGTAGTGCAGGCCTGTGGGCTTGAGGTCCAGCAACACCGGTGTGTCGCGGCTCAGGCGGTCAAGCTCGGCCAGATCCAGGGGCAAGCCCATGCGGCCCGCGATGGCGGCCAGGTGCACGATGCCGTTGGTGGAGCCACCGATGGCCAGCAGCACACGCAGCGCGTTCTCGAACGCGGCGGGGGTGAGGACCCGATCGATCGTGAGCCGCTCGCGCGCCATGGCCACGGCCCGCGCACCGGTCTGCTCGGCCACGCGCATGCGCGATGCGGTGACGGCCGGCGGTGACGCGCCGCCGGGCACCGTCATGCCCAGCGCCTCGGCCACACAGGCCATGGAACTGGCTGTGCCCATGACCGAGCAGGTGCCCACGCTCGCAACCAGTTGGTCGTTGACGTCCGTCACCTCGGCGGCATCGATCTCGCCCGCGCGGAACTTGGCCCAATACCGTCGGCAATCCGTGCAGGCCCCGACACGTTCGCCACGGTGCGAGCCGGTGAGCATCGAGCCCGTGATGAGCATGATGGCGGGCACACCCGCCGACGCCGCGCCCATCAGCTGGGCAGGAACCGTCTTGTCGCACCCGCCGATCAGCACCACAGCGTCCATGGGCTGCGCGCGAATCATTTCCTCGGTGTCCATGGACATGAG
>CAYNWR010000119.1:0-7629 GCA_964400915.1 uncultured Burkholderiaceae bacterium | reverse complement strand
GTCACCGGCAACACCCATCGCAGCGAGTTCTGCATCGACAAGCTGTACTCGCCCGATTCGGCGACAGGGCGCCTCGGCCTGCTGGAACTCAGAGCCTTCGAGATGCCGCCTCACGCGCGCATGAGCTGCGCGCAACAACTCCTGCTGCGCGCACTGATTGCCCGTTTCTGGCACCAACCCTACCGCACGGCCCTCGTGCGCTGGGGCACTCAGCTGCACGACCGGTTCATGCTGCCCACCTTCGTCTGGGCGGATTTCGAGGACGTGCTGGCCGACATGCAGCAGGGCGGGTGGCCCTTCCAGCTCGACTGGTTTCTTCCCCATCGCGAGTTTCGCTTTCCGCGCATCGGCCAGATTGCGGCCCGCGGCATGCAGGTCGAGTTGCACCACGCCCTCGAGCCCTGGCACGTCATGGGCGAAGAGGTCACCGCAGGCGGCACGGCTCGCTATGTCGACTCGTCCCTCGAGCGCCTGGAGATCAAGGCGCTCGGGCTGGTCGATGACCGCCATCGCATTGCCATCAACGGCGTTCCCGCTGCCCTGCAACCCACCGGGCGGGCGGGCGAGTACGTGGTGGGCGTGCGCTACCGGGCGTGGCACCCCCCCTCGGCCCTGCACCCCTCCATTGGTGTCCATGTGCCCTTGACCGTTGACCTGGTCGACACCTGGTCGGGGCGCCCACTGGCCGGCTGCCAGTATCACGTGGCACATCCGGGCGGGCGCAACTACGACACCTTTCCGGTGAACGCCTATGAAGCGGAAAGCCGGCGGCTCACGCGCTTCTTCGCGGGCGGGCACACACCGCGCGAGTCTGAGTTGCCAGCGCCGCGCCGCAGCCTCGAGCACCCGTTTACGCTGGACCTGCGCCGGCCCTGAGCGGGCCCATGCAGCGGCCACCATAATCGGGGGCGCGGGTGTTGCTGCCGACGCCGTGCGGCGGCCCTTGCTTCGCATGCCATTCGACCGACCCACCATCGCCCCGACCTTCCCGGCCCGAGCAGACACGAGCCCTGCCCCGGCCCCGTGCGCGCGTCTTGGCGTGCCGGTCACCACCGGCCACTTTGATGAACTGCATGGCCGTGTCTCGGCCCCGGACGAAGGCGTGTCCCTGGCACCTCTGTGGCAGTCGTTCTTCGATGCCGATGGCGCCGTTGGGGTCCAGGATTTCAATCAACGCGCCCAGCGGGTCGCGCGTCGGGTGCGGGATGACGGCGCGAGCTACAACATCCATGGCACCCGCGATGGACAGACCCAAAGCTGGCCGCTGGAGTTGCTGCCGGTCCTGATCCATGCACACGAGTGGGCCACGATCGAGGCCGGGGTGCTGCAGCGCACCCGGCTTCTCAATGCCGTCCTGGGCGACACCTACGGTCCGCGTCACCTGCTCACCGAGGGCGTTCTGCCAGCGTCCCTGGTGCTGCAGCATCCACAGTACCTGCGCGCGATGCACGGCGTCGTGCCGCTTGGTGGTGTGCACCTGCACGTGGCCGCTTTTGAACTCACACGCGGACCGGACGGCAGCTGGCGGGTGCTTGGGCAGCGCCTGCAGGCACCTTCAGGTCTTGGGTACCTCCTGGAAAACCGACTGGTGATCGGTTCGCAGTTTCCCGAAGCGTTTCGCGATCTGCGCGTGCAGCGCCTCGCGGCCTCGTTTCAGGGCCTGTTGCAAAGCCTGGTGCGACTGAGCCCTGCGACTGAGCATTCGCGCATCGTCTTGTTGACGCCCGGCCCCCACAACGAGACCTACTTCGAGCATGTCTTTTTGGCCCGCTATCTCGGCATCACCCTGGTCGAAGGCGCGGACCTGACCGTGCGCGGCAGTCGTGTGTTCCTCAAGAGCCTGCATGGCCTGGAGCGGGTGCACGTGATCCTGCGCCGGGTCGATGATGAGTTTCTCGATCCCTTGGAGTTGCGAGCGGATTCCGCGTTGGGGGTGCCTGGGCTCGTGCAGGCCATGCGGGCGGGCGAGGTGGTGGTGGCCAATTCGCCGGGGGCGGGATGGCTGGAGTCGCCCGGTCTGGCGGCGTTCTGGCCCGGCGCCTGCGAGCGTTTGCTCGGTGAGACCCTGGCCTTGCCGGCCGTCACCAGTTGGTGGTGTGGCGAGGACAAGGTCTGGCGCGCACTCGCACCTGAGCTGGGTGAGTATCTGGTGGAGCCGACCTTCCCCATGCAGGCGGACCCCCATGCGCCACCACATTTCCATCCCTTCGCTGCCTGGAGCCTGCCACCGGCTCAGCTGGCTGCGATGCGCCAGCGCATCGACAAGCAGCCCGAAGCCCACACGCTGCGGGCTCGGGTGCTGCCCTCCGAAACACCGGTCTGGCGCCAGGGCGACCTGCTGCCTGCCGCCATGGTGCTGCGGGTCTTTGCGTTCAGTGACGGGCTCGGTGGCTGGCGCGTCCTTCCGGGGGCCATGGCGCGTGTGGCCTCGTCGCTGCCGAGCGAGCCACTGCGCGACGCGGCCCTGGATCCATGGCTTTCCATGCAACGCGGCAGCGCCAGCGCTGACACCTGGGTGGTTGCCCAAGGCGATGTCGACACCACAAGCCTGCTGCCCAAACCGATCCGGGCCGAGGATCTTGTTGGCTGGCATCGCCCGGTTTCAAGCCGCTCGGCAGAGAACCTCTTCTGGCTGGGTCGCTACAGCGAACGCTGCGAAAACACCGTTCGCCTGGCCCGCGTCACGCTCGAATCGCTTGCTGGGGCAACACCTCGGGCGCTGCGCCTGCTCGACGCCCTCGCGCGGCATCTGGGCATGATCGGTCACGAGGTGCCGCAGGCGGCCCAGGCCCAGCGCATTTTCGAGCGCGCCTTTGTCCATGCGCTTGGCGACAGCACCGAGTCGACCAGTGTCGCGTTCAATCTGCAGAGCCTGTGGCAGTGCGCCGGTGCACTGCGTGAGCGCCTGTCACCCGAGCATTGGCGCCTGATCAACGAGGCCAAGGACCATTTTGTTCAGCACCTGTTGCCACCTTCCCCCGCCCAGGGCCTGCCCAGCACGGCCGATGCGCTGGGCCTGCTGGCCCGACTGGCGACCCACCTGGCCGCGATCACGGGGGCTCAGACCGACCGCATGACCCGCGACGATGGCTGGCGCTTGCTGAGCATCGGACGCCAGGTCGAGCGCCTCGATTTCCTGGCGCAGGCACTGGCCCTGGCCTTTGAGCAGGGGCTGATGCAGGGGGATGAGGATTTTTCCCTGATCCTTGATCTGTTCGACTCCACCATCACCTACCGCGCGCAGTTTCAGTCGCGGCGCGAGTTGATTCCACTTTTGCATCTTCTGGTTCGTGACACGGACAACCCACGCTCGCTGGCGTGGGTGGCCCGCACCATGCGCGAACGCTTTGCGCGACTGGCGGCGCGCCACGGTGAGTGGGCCGACGCGGTGGTCAAGCATCTGCCTCACCCGGATGCCTGGCCGATCGGTGAGCTGGCGCAGGCGGTTGAGGGCCTCGGGCATCCCCGCCTGGTGGCCCTGCTGCGCGATTGCGCAGCGCAGGCCCGTGGGCTTTCCGATGAACTCACGCGCAAGCTGTTCACCCATGTCGACGACTCGGCCCAGGCGGTTTGGCAATGAGCGGCGCGCCAGCCGACGTTAACGGCGCCCCCAACTCGCCCACGCTGTTCCCGCAGATCCCCGTCCCGACTGCGAGTGAGCATGTGGCTGAACCGGCTGTGACGCCACATGGGTCCATGCACAGTGGCACCGAAGCGCTGCGCCTGCGGGTCTGGCACGAGACGGACTACACCTATGGCGCGCCCGTTGCCTTGGCCCGACATGTCGCGCACCTGCAGCCACGGGACACACCCGTGCAGCGCGTCAGCGCCTGGCAGTTGTCGATCGAACCCGCCGCGGACGAAGCCCTGGATGCCAACGACAACTGGATCGCGGCCCAGAGCAGCCTGGATTGCTGGGGGAACATGCGCACGGTGTTCAGCCACTCGCGCGAGCACACCGCCTTGCGTGTGATCAGCCAGTGCGAGGTCGACCTCGCTGCTGGCCTGGCGCAGCCCGCGCCCGGCCCCGCCTGGGAAGACGTGGCACAGGCCCTGCGCTATCGGGCCGGCACGGGGTCTGTCGAGGCGACCGAATTCAGCCTCCCGTCCTGGCACGCGCCGCGCAGCGCTGCATTGGCCGCCTTTGCCCTGGGTGCATTTGGGCCCGGGTGTTCCGTCGGCGACGGTGCAACCCGCCTCATGCAGCAGATCTTCCATCAAGTGCGCTATGCACCGGGAATCACCCAGGTGCAGACGCGCGCTGTGGATGTCCTTGCCCTGGGACAAGGTGTTTGCCAGGATCTGGCGCATCTGATGATTGCCGCTTGCCGCTCGATCGGCCTGGCGGCGCGGTACGTCAGCGGGTACCTGTTGACACAAGCGCCGCCTGGCCAGCAACGCCTGGTGGGCGCCGACGCCTCGCATGCCTGGGTGCAAGTCTGGTGCCCGGTCAACGGCTGGCTGGCGTATGACCCCACCAACAACATCCCGGTGGGCACCCACCACGTGACCTTGGCCTGGGGGCGCGACTATGCCGACGTGGCACCGCTGCGTGGCGTGTTCAGTACGGGGGGAGCCGGCACCGTGGCGCCCACTGTGCGCGTGCAGGTGGAGCCGATTCCTTGACCCTTGGGATCAAGGAGCGGGTGAGCTTCACCCGCGATGGCGTGTGGCGGGGCTTTGTCGCTGCCCAGGGCATGTTGCCCGGCGTGCTGATGTACGGGATGGTGTTTGGTGTGTTTGCCACCGAACGGCAACTCGGTCTGCTGCAGGCCCTGCTGATGAGTGGCCTCATCTATTCCGGCACCGCCCAGATGGCCGTGCTGCAGGGCGCCTCCAGTGCCGGCGACTCGCTCCTGATCCTGCCATTGATGCTGTCGGTCCTGGTCATCAATGCCCGCTACGTGCTCTACAGCGCGGCCATCCAGCCATGGCTGACAGGCGTTTCGCGTTCCCAGGCCCTGGGCTCGCTGTTCTTCCTGGGAGACGGCAGTTGGGCGCTGTCCATGCGCGAGCACGCGGCGGGCGGACGGGACGCGGGGTTTGTGTTCGGATCCAGCGTGGCGTGTTTTCTGCCCTGGCTGCTCGGGACGGGATTGGGCCATTGGCTGGCCGGCGAGGTTCCCAACCCTTCGCGCTGGGGCTTGGACTTCATGCTGGTGGCCTTTGCCGCCGCCATCGGTGTCGCCAGTTGGCGGACGCGCAGCGATTGGCTCATCGTGCTGCCGGCGGCGCTGGCAGCCTGGGCCGCACACCGTTGGATCGCCGGTGCCTGGTACATCGTCGCGGCAGGACTTGCCGGTGCGGCGATGGGCGCCTTGTGCTATCGCGCGCCCACCACGGCACCCGCATCCAGCGGACCCGGCGCCACATGACATCGTCTGCGATGCCTGGCCTTTCTCACCACCACAGCCCCGTCTCCAGCCGGGGTACGGCTTGCACCTGTGAAATGGCCGCGCCACCATGAACGAAGTCTCGTTTGCGACGATGCTGGTCAGCGTGGCGGCGGCGTCTTTTTTGTGTCGCGTGGCCGGTTACGTGCTGATGGCCTGGATTCGGGTGACGGCGCGGCTGGAAGCAGCCCTGCGCGCCGTTCCCCTGGCGGTGATGGTCGGGCTCGTCACACCGGCGGCCGCATCGGGCCGGCCGCCCGAACTGCTCGGGCTGCTCGCGGTGGTGCTGGCCATGAAGATCGCCCGCAACGATCTGGTCGCTGCTGTGGCAGGGGCCGCAACCGTGGCCTTGTGCCGATGGTGGCTTTGAGCCCGGGGTGCGCGTGAATCGGATGCGGTGAACCGTCCGGCGCTGCTCAGGCCTTGGCCTTGTTCAGACCGCCCCGGCGGGGCTTGGGCAAAAAGCGCGCTTCGAGCTCCGCCAGGGCATCGGCCGCATAGGTCGCCAGCCGCTGCAGGCTGGGCAGCGAGGCATGGCAGCCCGTGAAACCGAAGTTCATGTGCCCCGCGTAGCTTTGGCAGGTGATGTTCAGGGCCTGCCCATGCGTGACGATCGACGCGGGGTAGACCGCCAACATCTCCGCGCCCCGGAAATACAGCGGCTTCTCGGGCCCGGGCACATTGGAGATCGTGATGTTGAACATCGGCCGCATGCGGCCGCTGGCGCCGGTGAGCAGTGACAACACCGTGGGCGCCATCAGCACCATCGTGTATTGCATCATGGCCTGCTTGGGCAGGCTTTGCAGATGGGCCTTGGCGCTGCGCACCGAGCGCTGGATGACCTCAAGCCGCGTGGCCGGGTCGGGCTCGTCGGTGCCCAGCGTCGTCACGATGAAGCTGATGGCATTGCCCTGGCCTTCATCGTCCTTGGGTCGCACCGACACCGGAACGCCCGCAGTCAGCGCCTGCGCGGGCAGGTTGCCACGCTCGTCGAGAAAACGCCGCAGGGCCGATGAACACAGGGCCAGCACCACGTCGTTGATCGTGCACGAGGCCTCGGACGCAACGGCCTTCAGCCGGGCCAGCTCGAAGCGCTGGGTGGCGAAGCGACGCTTTTCGCGCACCCGCCCATTGAGCACCGACATCGGGGCCTGGTAGGGCAGCGCCATGTCGCCACCCGATTGGCCGGCCTTGGACAGCATCTTGCCAAAGGCTGTGATGAGCTGCGGCACCGAATGGGCCTGGCCCCGCAGCGCCTCCATGGCCGCTGCGGCGGCGCTGGCTGCGGTGGGCGGCGCACGCTTGCCCGTCGCTGGCAAGCGGCTGGGCTCCGCAGCCCAGAAGGGCGGGATCTTGAGGCTGCGCTCGCGGTCGCTGGACATCGCTCGCTCGAGCAACTTGATGCCGCTGACTCCGTCGATGAGCGAATGGTGCATCTTGACGAACATCGCGAAGCGATCGCCCTCCAGCCCTTCGATGAGCGTCATCTCCCAAGGTGGGCGCGTCAGATCCAGCGGCTGACTCTGCAGGCGCGCGACCAGCTCGCCGAGCTCGCGCTCGCCGCCGGGCCAGGGCAGGGCCGAGTGGCGCACGTGGGTTTCCAGATCGACCGCGTCGTCCTCGATCCACACGGGCACGGGGTTCTTGTTGAACGGGTGCTTGAGCCGCCGATTCCAGGGCGGCGCGAAACTGCGGTGCTCACGAAATTCGGCCATCAACTGCCGCAGGAAATCGCGCGGTGCGCCCGACGGCAGGCGAAACTGCAGCAGGCCGCCCACGTGGTTGGGTGTGGCACGTGACTCGGTAAAAAGCCAGGCGGTGTCGAGTGGATTGAGGCGAACGTCGCGGGTCATGGGCATCCTCTGGGATGGCTCTGGGCTGTGGTGCATCACGCGCCCGGCATTGGAGATGCCGGGGCACGGCGTCCCAGGGTCGACGCCCGCACGCGCAAACCATTATCCGTGTGGGGAATGCCGCCTTGGTCGGACAATCGGGCCATGAATACCCTGACCCCTTCCACTTCCGTCGTGCACACGCCGCGCAGCGTCGACCATCTGGTGACCGGCATGGCCACCAGCGATGGCGCCGGCGTCAAGCTCACGCGGGTGCTGACGCAGGAATGGCAGCAGCGCCTGGACCCCTTCCTGATGCTCGATGCATTCGGCACCGACAACCCGGGCGACTACATCGGCGGCTTTCCCGATCACCCGCATCGCGGCTTCGAGACGGTCACCTA
>CAYNWR010000118.1:0-7637 GCA_964400915.1 uncultured Burkholderiaceae bacterium | reverse complement strand
GCATCTACGGCTGGCGCGGGGCCACCCTGGACAATCTGCGTCGGCTTCCCGTCGATTTTCCGCGGCTCAAGGTGGTCAAGCTTGAGCAGAACTACCGATCGACCGCCGCCATCCTGCGCGCGGCCAACAACGTCATCGCATCCAACCCCAAGCTGTTTCCCAAGACCCTGTTTTCCGAACTCGGCGAGGGCGAGCCTGTTCGCGTGCTTGAGACCGACCACGAAGAGCATGAAGCCCAGCGTGTGGTGTCCAACATCCAAGCCCTGCGCGGCGGCGGCCGAGCCACCGCCTGGCGCGAATTTGCGGTGCTCTACCGGGCCAACCACCAGGCGCGCGTGTTTGAACAGGCCCTGCGCCGCGCGCAGATTCCCCACCGGGTCTCTGGAGGCCAGAGCTTTTTTGAGCGCGCGGAGATCAAGGATCTGTGCGCCTGGCTGCGTCTGCTGGCCAACAACAACGACGATCCGGCTTTCCTGCGCGCCATCGCCACACCCCGTCGCGGCGTCGGGCACACCAGCCTGCAGGCGCTGGGCCAGTTCGCCAGCCAGATGCGCACCAGCCTGTTTGAAGCCCTCTTCCTGCCCAGCGCCATGGCCGTCTTGCCCGCGCGGGCGATGGCAGGGCTTCAGGAATTTGGGCGCACACTCAATGAACTCGAATACAGCGCGCGCCACGCCCGCGGGCATGCCGCAGCGCGCACCTGGCTGATGGGCTGGCTCAAGGACATCGGCTACGAGCAGCATCTGCATGATCAGGCCGACCGCGAGTCCGTCGCCACCGAGCGCTGGTCGAACGTGCTGGAGTTTTGTGAATGGATCGCCAAGCGCTGCGGCGAGCCCGACGACACCGCCCCTGCGGGTGACGTGATTCATACACCCGCCACCACCTTGCTGGAAGCCATCCAGACCGTGGCACTGATCAGCACACTGTCCGAACGCGAGGGCGAGCAGGACGTGGTGACCCTGTCCACCCTGCACGCGGCCAAAGGCCTGGAGTGGCCCCATGTGATGCTGGTTGGCACCAACGAGGGTCTGCTTCCGTTTCGCCCGGATGAGGACGAAACCAGCCCGGCTCAGGCCGAACGCAACGCCGCGCGTCTGGAAGAGGAGCGGCGCCTGATGTACGTGGGCATCACACGTGCGCAGCGCAGCCTGCAAGTGAGTTGGCAACGCCGCCGCAAGAAGGGCCGTGACATGGTTCGTGGCGAGCCCAGCCGGTTCATCGCCGAAATGGCGTTGGATGTGGGCCGCCCGGGCGAAGACCCGCGCGCCAAGCTTGCCGCCTTGCGCGCACAGTTTGCTGCGCGGGTGGCCGAGGCACCACGCACACCTTGATTCAGCGGTAATTCCCTGACGGCACGCCCCCCAGGCTTCGGTGAACGGTCCGCTTCAATTTTTGGCCATTTTTGCCGGTAGCGAACGTCAGATCTTTGTTATTTGCTATATTTTTTGATGAATTGGTTCACCATCAATACAGTCGGCTACGGCCCACAGCTGCCTTCGCGTGACGATGCAAGACGCGGCCTTGCACTTCGCGTTGAGCGGTCACGCACCAAAACATGGCAAAGTCTGGTGTGATCAGAAGAACCATAGGCCAAGCAGCCTTGCGCCTGAGCGGCTGGGCCTTTGAAGGCAGCGTCCCGACCGCCCCGCGCTACGTGCTCATCGCTGCACCACACACCTCCAACTGGGATTTCGTCTACATGATGGCGATCGCCTGGGCGATCGGCATTCGAATCCATTGGATGGGCAAGGCATCCTTGTTTTCATTCCCGTTTGGGCCCTTGCTCCAAGCCATGGGTGGCCTGCCGATCCGTCGCGACCGGCCCGGCAAGCTCGTCGAGCAAAGCGTCGAAAAGTTCTCGCAAGCCACGGCGCTGGTGCTCACCGTGCCCGCCGAAGGCACCCGCAGCAAGGGCACCACGTGGCGCTCGGGCTTCTACCACATCGCACGCCTGGCCGAGGTACCGATCGTGCTGGGCTACCTCGACTACCGGCGCAAGCGCGGTGGCCTGGGCCCGGCCGTGTTCACCAGCGGTGATGTTCGTGCAGACATGGACCGCATCCGCGCCTTCTATGCCGACAAGACCGGGCGGCATCCGTCCAAGTTCACGACACCGCGGCTGGCCGAAGAAAACGAATAGGCCCGAAAAGCAAAACGCCCCAGAACCCGAAACGGGCGCTGGGGCGCATGAATGCTGGTGGCCTGGGGCGGAATCGAACCACCGACACAAGGATTTTCAGTCCTCTGCTCTACCGACTGAGCTACCGGGCCAGAGCCGGCAATTATACGGTCTTGCCAGCCGGTAATTCCGAATGCCGAAGCTCAGGCAGACGCGCGCTTGTTGCGGCCGAGATCGACGCCCAGTTGCTTGAGCTTGCGATACAGGTGGGTGCGCTCCAGCCCGGTTTTTTCAGCCACCCGGGTCATCGAACCACCCTCTTGCGCCAGGTGGAATTCGAAGTACGCCTTCTCGAAACCATCGCGCGCTTCGCGCAGGGGTTTGTCCAGCTCGAAGGTTTGGCGCGACTGCACGCCCTGGTGGGCCATGGCCTCGTGCGAGGCCACCTCGGCCATGACCATCGGGTGAGGCAGGCCAGCCGACACGGGGGCGGCCACCATGCCCGTGCGCAGGGCGCTTGATGCGTCCAGACGCTGGGCCATCGACCCCATCATCGCCGACTGAGGCTTGCCTTGGGGCCCTGTGGACCGCGTCAGGCCCTGCTCGACGGCCTTGAGCAGCTTCTGCATGGTGATGGGCTTTTCGAGGAAGGCCTGGGCACCAATGCGGGTGGCTTCCACGGCGGTGTCGATGGTGGCATGCCCGCTCATCATGATGACGGGCATGGTCAGCTGGCCGGTGGTGGACCATTCCTTGAGCAGCGACACACCATCGGTATCGGGCATCCAGATGTCCAGCAGGACCAGATCCGGTCGCGCACGCGCCCTGGCCTGGCGGGCCTGGGCAGCGTTTTCGGCCAGTTCCACCGAGTGCCCTTCGTCGTTGAGGATCTCCGACAAGAGGTCGCGGATGCCCAGCTCGTCGTCAACCACAAGAATGTTTGCCATGTCTGATGTCGAGAGGTGCGTCGTTCGAAGGGTGGGGCGTCTCAGCTTGACAGGCGTGCTGGCATGCTGGCGCTCGTGTTGGGTGTCTCCACGTTGAATGATAGCGACACTTGTGCACCAGCGACCTGCCCGTCGCGGGTGCGGTTGGACAATTCGATCCGGGCGCCGTGCTCGTCCGCGATTTTTTTCACGACCGCCAGGCCAAGCCCCGTGCCCTTGGTCTTGGTCGTGACATAGGGCTCGAACGCGCGCTTGAGCAGCGCCGGCGGAAAACCGGCGCCGTTGTCGCGCACCACCAGGCGCACCCGGTGGGCGGCCGCCACCCATTGACTGCGCACGGCGACCAGGCGCTCGGGTCGCCCTTCGGTGGCGTCCTGCGCGTTTTGCAGCAGGTTGTGAAGCACCTGGCGCAGCTGCTGCGCATCACCCATGATCGGAGGACAGTCGGGGTCGAGATCAACCTGCATCTGCACGGGGTCGTCGTCGGTGGCGTACATCTGCAGCACGTCGGTGACCAGTTCATTGATGTCCAGCGGCTGCAACTGCGCGCTGGGAAGACGGGCAAAGTCTCGGAATTCGTTGACCAGGCGTTTCATCGCCTCGACCTGATCGACGATGGTCTTGACGGCCTTGGTCAGCATGGCCTGGTCGGCCGGGTCGAGCTTGGCGGCCAGGCGCCGCTCGATGCGTTCGGCCGACAACTGAACCGGGGTGAGCGGATTCTTGATCTCGTGCGCCAACCGCCGGGCGACCTCGCCCCAGGCCTGGGCGCGTTGTGCCGAGACGATTTCGGAGATGTCGTCGAAGACCACCAGACGGGCGTCGTCCGGACCCGGCAGTTGCGCACCCCGTGCAACGATGGTCACGGTGTCCTGCTCCTGCCCGTGCAGGCCAGCGGAGAGCTCGAAGGAGTCCTGCCAATGGTCCTGCGCGCGACCGACCTGTTCACTCTGCACCTCGGCAAACCGCTCGTCGACCGCGTTGCCAAAGGCCTCGAGCCCGGGCACTTCGCGCAGGGGTTTGTGCTCCCACGCGGCCAGTGGTTCGCGCAGGATCCGCGTCGCGCCAGGGTTGGACGAAATGATGCGGCCCTGGGCATCCAACACGATCACACCAGCGGTCAGGTTGTCCAGGATGGTCTGCAGGTTGCCGCGTGCGGCGTCAAGCTGGGTCATGCTGTGTTGCACGTCTGCGCGGGCATCGGCCAGCTGTTGGGTCATGTCGGCAAACGATCGCGTGAGGCCACCCAGTTCGTCCTGGCCGGACAGGGCCGCCTTGGGCGACAGGTCGCCCGCCGCCACCTGCCGCACGCCCTCGGCCAGCAGCAGCAGGGGCCTGACCAACTGATTGCCCAACAGCACCGCCAGAACAATGGCTGTGAACACCGCCAGGAACAGGCTCAAGGTCAAGGTTCCGATGTACATGCGCCGCAAGCCATCTCGGGCCAACGCACGCTGCTGGTATTCGCGGTTGGCGTCCTGGACCGCAAGGGCATTGGCCGCCAGGGTGGGCGGCACGGCCCGCGTGACCTGAAGAAAGCGCGGCTCGGCGCCCAGCCCGAATCCCCCGGCTGGTACCAGGGCCAACGCCCTGACGCGTGCGTTGCTGGCCGCGTTGGTATCGTCAAAACCTTCGATGGCGGTCCAGATGCGCTGCGCACGCACCAGCCGCAATTGCCCCGCGCTGGGCCGCTCCGGACTGAGCTGCATGCGCGATTGCCCAGCGCTGGCGATGAGCTGGCCGCCGAGCGACCACAACTGGATGTCTTGCGCCTCCAGTTGATCACGCAGACGTTCCAGCGACAGGCCGACACTGGCGTCCGGCACATCGGTGAGCTGGGTGGCCGCCGTGCGCGACTTGGCCGCCAGATCGGCAGCCAGGGTGTCCAGGGTGGCACGGCCCAGGTTCAGACCGGCGTCCAGGGCACCCTCCACCTTGACGTCGAACCAGCTTTCGATCGATCGCGAGACAAACTGATAGGAGACCAGGTAGATCAGCAAGCCTGGCGCCACACCGACCAGTGCAAAGATGGCGGCTAGCTTGAAGAGAAGCCGATTGCCGAACACGCCGCGTCGGATGCGCCGCACCAGGCGCGTCAGGCCCCAGAGCACGATGCCCGTCAGCAGCACGGCCACCACGATGTTCACGGCCAGCAGGCGCGGGTAGTAGCGCTCGTAGAGCTCGCGATTGTTGGTGGCCTGGGCCAACAAGAGCATCAGCAGCACACCGATGCAGGCCATGGCAACCAGGCCGATGCCCAGCATCCAGCGCCGCGCCCGCTCGCCCGGCAAGGCTGCAATAACCGCCGCTGCAGCGGCTTTCACGGCAGCGACTCCATCACCACACGCTGGTTGCGGGTGGCGTTCAGTGCCCAATCGGACTGACCAGCCACGCCAAACTGGATGGGCCTGGGCAGTTGGGACGTGTCCAGCCTGAAGCGAAAATCGATCGTGTGGCGCCCCTGCACATCGACCTCATCGCTGGGCCCGACGCGCCAGCGGCTGATGCGCTGCATCGTCGCGACGGCGTCTTCCAGCGAATCAAACTGCTGAACGATGGCGACACCTTGTCCGGAGTTGCTGATGGGCTGCGAGGAGATCTGCAATCGCCAGCGCCGCGACAAGGCCTGGTAGCTCAGGCGCAAATAGCGCACGCTGGACAACACCTTTCGATCGGTCCAGTACCAACGGTCGCGGTACAGATCGGCCTCTACAAGAAAATGAACGGCGATGCCCTTGAGCAGGGCGTCCTGGACCACCGCCGGGATGTCGAATTTGAGGCTGGCCGACAGGAAGACGCCTTCGTCGGACCTCTCCACGGTGAGCTGAATGACTTCGGCATTGGTGGCCTGTGCCTGCGCGGGCCAGTTCGCCAACAGGCCAAGGCCGAGGACCCACAGCACCAGGGCCAGGCGAACAAAACGGGTCGCGCGCCCGATCCTTTCAGCCGGCAGCGGCTTTCTCGAACAAGGCGTAGAAGAAGCCGTCGTGCCCACATTGCGAATTGTCCGGCACAGCGTCGCTCACAGAACCGGAAAAGGGCAGCAAATGCCCTGGCGACGGCAGCAATCGGGCGTCGGTGTTGCGCGCAAGAAACGTTGTGACCTGCTGCGCACCTTCACTCCTAAAAACAGAGCAAGTGCAATAGAGCAGGCGCCCGCCAGTGGCCAAAAGTGGCCACAATGCCTGCATCAGCCGCATCTGCAGCCCGGCCAGGGTTTCGACGTCTGCAGGTCGGCGCAGCCAGGCGATGTCCGGGTGCCGACGCACGATGCCCGACGCCGTGCAGGGTGCATCCAACAGGATGGCATCAAAGGCCCGACCATCCCACCAGTCCGGTGTCTGAGCCGCATGGCCCACTTGCACTTGGGCCTGCAGGCCCAGGCGCTGCAAGGTTTGCGAGATGCGCACACAACGGGCCGGGTCGATGTCCAGCGCCAGCACCTCGGCATCGCAGATTTCCAGCAGGTGGGCCGTCTTGCCGCCGGGCGCTGCGCAGGCGTCCAGGATTCGCAGCCGCTTCGGCGCAACGGGCGGCGCCAGTCCGTCCACCAGGAGCGGCGCCGCCCGCTGGGCCGCCAGGTCCTGCACGGACAGGTCGCCTTGCTCGAAGCCCGGAATCTCTTGCACCGGCCGTGGTTGGGGCAGGACCACACCATCGACGCCGCAGGCCCGGGCTTCGATGCCCGCTGCGGCTGCCCTTTGCAGCCAGGCGTCGCGGGTGACACGTCGTCGGTTGACGCGCAGCGTCAGTGGCGGGGGGGTGCGTGCCGTTTCCGCGATTGATTGCCAGTTGTCGGGATGATCGGCCCGCAAACGCTCGATCCACCAGATGGGCAGGTTCCAGCGCGCCTCGGGTTGCGCCAGGCATTCGTCAAGTAATTCCTGCCGTTCGCGCAGATACCGCCGCAGACAGGCGTTCACGAAGCCAGCCTGCGCTGCAGTCGAGCGGCGGCTGCGTGCTGCCGCCACGGCCTGATCCACCAAGGTGTGGTCGGTGTACATCCCCTGCCCGGTTCCGTCGCCCAGCAGGGCCAGGGCACTGCCCAGAAGGTGGCGCACCGCCGGCGCGGGCGGGCGTGGCGCCAGTCGGCGAAGCAGGGCCTGGGCCAGGCCCCAGCGACGCAACACCGCAAACAACAAGGCCTGCGTCGCGGGACGCAGGCCTTGAGGAACATTTGCTATTGAAATGGTAGCAGAAATGCCAGAAAGCACACTCGCCAACTGCCCGGAAACCTCCAAAAGCAGTTGGGCGAGCGGTGCCGAGGCCCCCGTCGTGACCGGTCGATGGGGTGATCGCCCGGACACCGCCATGCCGCCCCGCGGCTCGCTTACTCGGAACCTGTCGCTTCGCCCGCTTCGGTGGCCACGGCATCGCCATCGGTGGCTGCGGTGGCGGCCGCCAGATCTGCCGCTTCGGCGTCGGCGATGGCGCGCCGCTCGGCGTCGTCCATCAGGTCCTTGGCCTTGCGTGCCTCGTGGAAAGCCATGCCGGTGCCCGCAGGAATCAGGCGGCCCACAATGACGTTTTCCTTCAGGCCGCGCAGTTCGTCGCGTTTGCCCATGATC
>CAYNWR010000117.1:0-7638 GCA_964400915.1 uncultured Burkholderiaceae bacterium | reverse complement strand
CAGAAATCGGTCATGCAGCGCTGGCCAGAGAGCACCCCAAAGGGCGCCGAGTTCGCCATGCCAACCGCGAAATAGGTTCAAGGCCATGTCTGCCATGTACCCCCTCGACAAGGACCGCCGCGCCAAACGCGCATCCGTTGGCGCCGGACCGGATGGTGTCGTTCGCATCTACCTTTGCTTGCGCAGGTTCCTCGGTCAAATTGACCGGCACTTCATCAAGGTTCCCCTCACCCCAACCCCTGGAGACATCACATGAATGCAAGACGTTCACTTCTCACCCGTGCTGCAGCCCTTTCGATGCTGGGAACCCTGCCGCCCATGACGCAGGCGCAAACCGTCTGGAAGGCATCCGACGTCCATCCGCTCGGTTACCCAACGGTCGAGGCCATCGTTCGAATGGGCAAGAAGCTTGAGGCGGCAACCAATGGACGCATCAAGATCCAGATGTACCCCCTGATGCAATTGGGGGGCGAGAAGGAAATGATCGAGCAGGCGCAGATTGGCGCCTTGCAGATCGCGCGCATCTCGGTGGGAGCGATGGGGCCGGTTGTCGACGAACTCAACGTCTTCAACCTTCCTTTCATCTTTCGTGACGAAGCCCATATGCGCAAGGTCATCGACGGCCCGATCGGACAGGAACTGCTTGATCGCGTGACGGCCAGCCCCTTGTCGCGGCTCGTGGTGCTCGGATGGATGGATGCCGGCACACGCAATGTCTATTCGAACAAGCCCGTCTCCAAGCCAGCCGACCTCAAAGGCATGAAGATCCGGATGATGGGCAACCCCATCTTTGTCGAAACCATGAACGCCATGGGTGGCAATGGTGTTGCCATGGGCTTCAACGAGCTCTTCAACGCCCTGCAGACCGGTGTCGTCGATGGCGCTGAGAACAACCCCCCCACGTTGCTGGCGCAAAACCACTACACGGTCAGCAAGGTCTACAGCATGACGGGCCACCTGATCATTCCCGAGATCTTCGTGTTCTCGCGCCGCACCTGGGATACGCTGTCGCCCGCTGACCAAGCCTTGGTCAAGAAACTGTCCCGCGAAGCGCAATTCGAACAACGGGCGCTTTGGGATGCCTACGTGGGTGAGGCGACGGCCAAGCTCAAAGCGGCAGGCATCAATTTCGTTGAGGCCGACAAGGCGGCCTTCTACGCGGCCACCAAACCCATCCGCGACAAATACGGTAGCAAGTACGCGGCCCTGCTCAAGCGGATCGAAGACACCAAATAAGCGCCAGCGCGGCGTTCCCGTCTGGGCGCCAATGCCATGGGTACCTTCCGGAGCCAGACATGACCGTTCGCCAGCACTACGCCCGACTGATGGAGTGGATCTACATCGCATGCATGTGCCTGTCGGGCGCCGCGCTGATAGCCATCACGCTGATCATCCCGCTGGGCGTTTTCATGCGATATGCGATGAACAGCCCTCTGTCGTGGCCCGAGCCGGCGGCCGTCGTCATGATGGTCTTTTTCTCATTCATTGGCGGCGCGGCTGTGTACCGCGCCAATGTCCACATCGCCGTTGACGCACTCGTCAACGCGGTTGGACCGCAATCGAAGAGGGTCATGGGATGGTTGGTCGATGCCTGCATGGCGATCACCGCGCTGTTCATCTTCGGCTTTGGAATTCAGCTGTCCCATATCACCTGGCACCAAACCATGGCTGAATTTCCAGGCCTCAAGCAGGGCATCGTCTACCTTCCGATCCCAATCGCCGGGCTTCTGACCATCCTGTTTCTGGTCGAGCGCCTCTGGTTGGGGGCGCCGCCACCTGGCTCCATCATGTACAGCGATCAAGCGGCGGACCTGGAATAGACCATGGACGCCATTGTTCTGCTCGGGTCCTTTGCTGTTCTTTGTGCCATTGGCATGCCGGTGGCGTATGGGCTCGGGCTCGCGGCGCTGATCGCTGCGCTGTGGATCGACATCCCACTCGAAGCCGTGATCCTGAAGATCTCGGACGGCACCGACGATTTCGCCTTGCTGGCGATCCCCTTCTTCGTTTTGGCGGGCGCCATCATGGCCGAGGGTGGCATGGCCGCACGCCTGATCAACCTGGCCCGCGTGTTTGTCGGAGCCATTCGCGGCGGGCTTGCCCTGGTGAACATTCTGGCCAGCAGCCTGTTTGGCTGCATCTCCGGCTCATCGGTGGCGGACACGGCCTCGGTGGGCTCGGTGATGATCCCCCAAATGATCAAGGCCGGGTACCCCAGGGTGTTCTCGACCAACGTCACGATCACGGGCTCGGTGCAGGCTCTGCTGATCCCGCCATCGCACAACGCCGTCATCTATTCGTTGGCTGCAGGTGGCAGCGTGTCGGTGGCGCACCTGTTTCTGGCAGGTGTTTTTCCGGGCTTGTTGTTCGCTGTCTGTCTCATCGGCCTTGTGCTCTGGAAGGCGCGCCAGCTGGACCTGCCCAAAGGCGAGCCCATTGCGCTTCGGGACGTCCCGAAGGTCGTTCGCGAAGCGTCCTGGGGTCTGATCACGGTGGTAATCATCATGGGCGGAATCCTGACCGGTGTCTTCACCCCGACGGAGTCCGCCGCTGTTGCATGCGTCTACGCCTTTCTGGTTACCTTCCTGGTCTATCGCGACTACCAATGGCGTGAACTGCCCCACCTGGTCCATCGCGTCATCAAGACGGTGGCCATGGTGATGATGCTCATCGGGTTTTCGGTCGCCTTTGGCTATCTCATGGCCTTGATGCAGATTCCGGCCAAGATCACGGCGCTGTTCCTGAGCGTCTCGTCCGACAAGTACGTCTTCTTGCTGCTGGTCAACTTGCTGCTGTTGTTGCTGGGCACATTCATGGACGTTGCGCCCATGCTGCTCATCTGCACACCCATTTTCATGCCTGTCATTGCCAAACTGGGGATCGACCCGGTGCATTTCGGCATGATCATGATCCTCAACCTGGGTATCGGCTTGATCACACCGCCCGTGGGGCCCACCCTGTTCGTGGGCTGTGCCATCGGCAAGGTCAGCATGGAACAGGTGTCCAAGGAGCTGTGGCCCTTCTACGGTGCGATGTGTCTGGCGTTGATGCTGGTCACCTATATTCCCGCCATATCGTTGTGGCTGCCCGGCGTCGTGGGCCGCTGAGGACCTTCATGAACACACCCAAACTGCGAACCGAACGCAAGGTCATCATCACCTGCGCGGTGACCGGGGCCATTCACACCCCATCGATGTCACCGCACCTGCCAATCACGGCCGACGAGATCGCCGCTGCCGCGATTGGCGCTTGTGAGGCCGGCGCCGCCATCGTTCATCTGCACGCCCGCGACCCGCAGGACGGACGGCCCGACCAGCGGCCCGAGGCGTTTGAGCCCTTCCTCAAGCGCATCAAGGCCGAATGCAAGGCGGTCATCAACATCACGACGGGTGGTGCCCCGACGATGAGCGTCGAAGAGCGCCTGCGTCCCTGTGCACACTTCAAACCCGAAGTGGCATCGCTCAACATGGGATCGATGAACTTCGGCTTGTACCCCATGCTGGCGCGTTTTCGCGATTTCAAGTTCGACTGGGAAAGGCCCTACCTGGAAGGCAGCGACGACCGCATCTTCAAGAACACCTTTCGCGACATCGCCAACATCCTTAGCACCTGTTCGGCCAACAACACGCGGTTCGAGATCGAGTGCTACGACATCGGGCATCTCTACACCCTGCGCCATTTCGCCGATCGTGGCCTGGTCAAGCCACCCTTCTTCATCCAGAGTGTGTTCGGCATCCTGGGCGGCATCGGGCCTCACCCGGAAGACGTGGCGCACATGCGCCGCACCGCCGACCGCCTGTTTGGCGACCAATACCAATGGAGCGTGCTGGGTGCAGGCCGCAACCAGTTGCCCATTGCTGCTCAGGCGGTGGCCTTGGGTGGCAACCTGCGCGTCGGCCTGGAGGATTCGCTGTGGATCGGCGCGGGGCGCCTGGCCGCCAGCAACGCCGAGCAGGTGCGGGCGGCGCGTCAGATCGTTGAAGGTCTCGGCCTGCAAGTGGCCTCGCCCGATGAGGCGCGCACCATCCTCGGCCTCAAGGGCCCGACCGCTGTGAACTTCTAGACCACCCGGCGGCGCGGACTATTTCCCGGCCAGGAAGTCCCCCAACTGCTGCTTGTACCAGCGCGCATTGCCCGTGGTGCCGTGCCCGCGCGTGTCGGGTGTGCCGGGGATCCAGTACACCTTGCCGTCCTTCAGGCGCTTGAGCTCGCGCTCCATCACGCCGAACTCGGGGGGGTTGCGTTCGTCGTCTGCGGCGTTGATGGCCAGCAGCCGCGCCTGGATCTTCTCCAGGTGCGGCGCGGGTTTGAAGTCGCGCGAGGCGTCGAACTGGTAGATGAAGTTGTTCGCATCGACCGTCGGTCGCTGGGCCATCGCGCGCGTCCAGAACTCGTCCCCCTTCTCGCGGGTGGGGGCCATCTGGTGCCAGCCCATGTTGCCGCCACTGGTGGAGGCCTGGAAGTTGACCATCGCCAGCGCCAGGCTCCTGGGTTGCTCGGTGTAGTTGCCGTTGTTGAAGCCCGGGTCCATCTTGATGATGTCGATCATGATGCGGCGGGTCACCCAGTTGCGGCCAGCCACTTCGGCCGGTGTGGCGGCCATGGGCGCGAGGTGCGTCATCATGTCCGGGTACATGTAGCCCCACATCCAGGTGTGCATGCCGCCCATCGAATTGCCCATCACGAGCTTGAGCTTCTTGATCCCCAGGTGCTGCGTGACGAGCAGGTGCTGCGCCCGCACCATGTCCTCGTAGCCGTATTTGGGAAAGTTCATGCGCAGACCGTCCGAGGGCTTGCTGGATTGGCCGGTGCCCAGCACATCGGGGATCACGATGAAGTGCTTGGTGGCATCCAGCGGCGCGCCGGGTCCGAACAACTCGCCCGCGAACGCCGGGGTTAGCATGTTGGCCGCCGAGCCGCCGGTGCCATGGATGATCAGCACCGGTTCGCCCGTCCGTTCGCCCACCGTGGTGTAGGCCAGCTTGAGCTCGGGAAACACCTCGCCTGTGGAAAAGCGGAAATCCTTGGCCACGAACACGCCTGTTTGCGGTGCGGGAAAATTTCGGGTGGCAGCGGCCTGGGCTGCCGCATCATCGCCGGTGAGGGCAGCGAGCAGGAAGATGCCCATGGCCAGGCCTGCTTGCGTCAAGCCGGCCCGGATGCGTTGCCGCAACGACCGGACCGGTGGGTGGTTTGAATAGGACATGACATGTCTCCAGTTCCTTGTTGTGAAGTGCCTGCACCGGTCGAGCAGATCGCCAGGCAGCGCACCACTGTAGCGCCCGGATCGCGGCTTTGCACGCGCCGCCAGGTGCTGGGCGGCGTCGGCCCCTTGGGCGCCTGGTTGGCAGGGGTTGGCATGGGGGTGGGCTTGTCCGGTTGTGCCATGGCGCCTGCTGGCCATCCCGCCGCCGGCGATCCTCCCCACGAATGGCTGGAAGCCATGTTGGCCGGCCACCAACCGCTTCCGGCCATCCTGGTTTTGGGCGAGCAACACGACGCAGCCGAACATCAGGTGCTGCAGGCGCAGGTGATCCGGCGCCTGGTCAGGGCAGGACGCCTGGCCGCCGTGGTGCTTGAAATGGCCGAGCAGGGCGCGGGCACCACAGCGGGGTTGGCGCCTCAGGCCGACGAGGCCCAGGTCCAGCAAGCCCTGGGATGGAACCCCCAGGCCTGGTCGTGGAAGGTGTATGCCGGCCCGGTGATGGCGGCCGTGCGGGCGGGGGCGCCCGTGCTGGGGGGCAACCTGCCGCGGTCGCACATTCGCAGCACCTATGCCGATGAGGGCATGGATCGGGTGCTGGACGGGGCGGCCCTGCAGAGGCAACGCGATGCGGTGCGCATCGGACACTGCGACTTGCTGCCAGCGGCCCAGATCGGCCCCATGACCCGGGTGCAGATCGCACGGGACATCGCCCTGGCCCGGACGGCCTGGGCCCAGGCCCGCCCGCAGCGTGTCGTGGTGGTGATTTGTGGGGCCCAACATGCGCTGCGCAGTGTCGGCCTGGTGCGCCACCTGCCGGCTTCCGCCCTGGTGCACGTGGTGGTGGCCAGCGCTGCCAACGCGATGGGGCCGATGCAGGCCGGCGATGCCGACACGGTGATCACGACGGCCGCCCGGCCGCCCAAGGACGACTGTGCGTTGCTGCGCGAGCGCCGCCGATCCACACCACCTGCGCCAGCGACCCGCACCTGAACGTCACGACAGGCCCGCAACGGACCGCCGACCCGGCTCAGCGCTGGGTGATCCGGAAGCTGTCCAGCAGCGGCGCGTGCCGCATCGACCACTGGGTGAGCGCGCTTGGCTCCTCGCCCTTGAGCACCCACCCGAAGAATGCCACCGCGAGTTCGCGCGTGGCGGCCTTGACCTTGGGGTTCAGCTCGGCGCCGCCAGTGCCCAGCCGGTCGGTGAAGATGCTGTGCGAGCCATCCTTGAACACCGCCAGCGCCTTGTGCTGGCTGCCCGTGGCATCGAACACATCGGTGCGGTCCTTGACGCCTGAGTAGTAGCCGGGGATGCGGATGTCATCGGCGGTGGAGGTGACGTGCAAGGTGGGTACCCGCACATGTCGCAGGATGGCAGCGGGATCGGATTCGCCATAAAACGGCGGCGCCGAGATGAGAACGGCCGCACGCACGCGCGCATCACGCAGGTCGATCAGGCGCCCGTCGCGCCGCACCTGGGCGCCGGCCACCAGCAAGGTGGTGTTGGCGCCGTACGAGTGGCCCGCCGCCACGATGCGCTGCGCGTCGATGTGCTGGCCCAGCGGGCCGGCCAGCACCTGGTCAAGCGCAAAGCGCCAGTCAACGGCGCGATCGATGGCCTCGGCGTCGCTCGCGGCATCCTGCAGGCGGTTGAGCAAGGTCAGCGGGTTGCCGCCCCACAAGGCGCGGTCGCTGCCCGCGTGTTGCAAGTGCAGGGACGCATAGCCCTGGGCCGCCCAATGCTTGCCCAGGTAGGTGTAGCCGTTGCGCGAACCACCGATGCCGTGCGAAAACACCACCAGCGGCACAGGGCCGCGAGCCTGCGCCGGCAGGTACAGGCGCGCGAGCACCTGGCGCTGGCGTGTGGTGTCGTCCCAGGCCAGTTCATGCGCCTGCACCCTGTCGACGCCCGGCATCGGCAAGGCCGCCGCCAGTGCCGCCTCGCGGTTGCGCGCCAGGGCGGCGGCCACATCGGGCGTGACATGGCCCTGCACGGCGCGCGGGGGCGAACACGCCACCAGCGCCGACGCCAGGGCGGCCAGCAGCAGGGCGCCGCAGCGCCGGGTGGCGCTTTGCGGCACCTTGCGGCGTGCTGCAAGGGCTGCCAGGCCGTGTCGGAGGGTGTTTTTCATCGCTTTTAAGACAAATCAGCCAGTAGCGATCGCCGATTCTTGAAACATTGCTATCAATTTTGCATTATCTCATGCGTGACGCCGAATCGCATCGGCCAGCGTGTTCACCAAGGTATCCAGATGTGACATCTCCACGATGTAGGGCGGCGCGATCACCAGCACATCACCCGCCGAGCGCACCAGCGCGCCGCGCTGGAAGCAGTCCAGGAAGATGTCGTAGGCACGCTTGCCCGGCGCGCCCGGCAGCGGGGCCAGTTCCACCGCTGCGGCCAGGCCCATGCTGCGGATGCCGATCACGTTG
>CAYNWR010000116.1:0-7649 GCA_964400915.1 uncultured Burkholderiaceae bacterium | reverse complement strand
CCCGTCAACCAGTCGCACTGGCCTGGCGCCATGAGGAAGGCCGCCAGGCGTTGAAGCTCGGCCATTTCGCCGGGCCGGGCCATCGGATTGTGCTGGCGGCTGCGCGCACCCGGCTCCTCGCCGGGATTCAAGCGACGGCTCATGCCCTCGGTCGGAATCTCGCCAGGACCGATCGCATTCAGGCGCACGCCGTAACGTGCCCACTCGACCGCGAGCGATTTGGTCATCACGTCCAGTCCGGCCTTGCTCATCGCCGACGGCACGACAAAGGGCGAACCGTTGTCGACCCAGGTGGTGATGATGGACAGCACATTGCGGAAAGCCTGTCCATATTGCCAGCCGCCTTCCTTGGCCTGGGCCACCCACCGTCGCCCGACCGCATGCGTGACATAGAACGAGCCGTGAAAAACGATGCCGGCCACGGCGTCGAATCCGCGGGGGGACAGCGCCTCGGTGGGCGAGATGAAATTGCCGGCGGCGTTGTTGACCAGACCGGTCAGGCCACCCTGCTCCCAGATCGCGGCCACCATGTCCTCCACCGCGGCTGCAACCCGGATGTCCACCGCAAAGGCATCGATGCGGCGCGCAGGAAACTGCTGACGCCAGGCGCGGGCGGTTTCGTCGCAGACCGCCTGACGCCGGCCGCAGATCACGACGTCGGCGCCCAGCCCGAGAAACTGCTCGGCCATTGCCCGGCCAAGTCCCGTTCCACCCCCGGTGACCAGGATGCGCTGGCCGGCGAACAGGGAATTGACAAACATCGGGCGATCAGCCGTTGGCCACGCGTTGCTGCGCCCGGCGTGCAACGAATTCGAAGGCGACGGACAGGGCCTCTTCCATGGCCAACTCGATCGCGTGGCGCTCCCCCTCGGTCAGGTAGAACATCAGGTCGACGTCGTGGCGCACATATCGCGCCGGCAAACGATTGAGCGCCACGCAGATGACGTCAGCGAGGTTGTCGTCGTCCAGGGTTGGGTACCCGTCGGAGCGGCGCATCACCTCTTCGATCACGAGGCGTTCGTAGTAGTTGTGAACCTGCTCAAAATCGTTGCTGCTCATGGGCGCTCCAATGCGTCTGGACCCAGGGAACTTAGCAGGTCTGCCCCACGCGGGCAAGTCAAGGCGAACGCGGATGGGCGTGGCGCGCGAACAGCGCGTGGCACGTCGAAGTCAGTCCTGCGGACCGAGGGCCTGGATCAGGGCCGCGAGTTGCTCGCTTTCGGCGGGCTTGAGATCCGTCAAGGGCGGGCGCACCGGACCGGCGCTGTGCCCCACCAGGGCAGCACCCGCCTTGACGATGCTGACCGCGTACCCTTGGCCACGGTTGCGGATGTCCAGGTAGGGCATGAAGAAGCGCTTGAGCAGATCGTGCTGGGTTGCCAGATCGTCGGTACGAACCGCCTCGTAGAAGCGCATCGCCGTGCGCGGGATGAAATTGAAGACCGCCGAGGAATACACCGGTGTGCCCAGGGCCTTGTACGCCGCTGCGTACACCTCTGCCGTGGGAAGTCCGCCCAGGTAGGCGAAGCGATCGCCCATGTGCTGGTAGATCGCCACCATCAGTTCGATGTCGCCAATGCCGTCCTTGAACCCGACCAGGTTGGGGCAACGATCGGCCAGGCGTGCCAGGCTGGCCGGCAGAAGCCGGCAGGCACCGCGGTTGTAGACGATCACACCCATGCGGGTGCTGCGGCACACCGCCTCGACATGCGCGATCAGCCCATCCTGCCCGGCCTCGGTCAGGTAATGCGGCAACAGCAGGATGCCAGCTGCGCCGGCGGCCTCGGCGGCCTTGGCGCAGGCAATGGCAAATCGGGTCGGCCCACCCGCACCCGCGATGATGGGCAGCTTGCCGCGGCAGGTGTCGACGGCGGCGCGGATGATGCCCGGGTATTCCTCGCCTGTGAGCGAAAAGAACTCGCCGGTTCCACCCGCCGCAAACAGCGCACTGGCACCGTACGGCGCCAGCCATTCCAGACGCTGGCGGTATCCTTGCTCGGCAAAATTGCCCTGCTCGTCGAAATCGGTCAATGGGAAGGACAGCAGGCCCTGACTCAGGACCGTCTTGAGTTCTTGAGGGTTCATGTTGTGGATCGATCGGAACGGATGAAGGTGTTGTGCTGGGGACGAAACAGGCCATGCGGCTGCGCCGCCGGCGCCCTGACCGGCAAGCGCGCCCGGCCATCAAACATCAGTCATCATACAACATCGTCGTCACCCGATGGTGTCTGCCGCGCCCGGCGGACACGCTCACGGCCATTGGTCAGGTGCAGGCGCATGGCGGCTCGCGCCGACTCGGAATCGCCCCGCTCGATCGCCGCAAAGATCTCCTCGTGTTCGCGATTGACGCGCCGCAGGTATTCCATGAGCGGCTCGCTGGCCGCCGGCGATGCCTTGATGCGGGTGCGCGGGATCAGCGTGGCACCCAGGTGTTCGAGGATGTCGACAAAGTAGCGGTTGCCGGTGGCTTCGGCGATCAGCAGGTGGAACTTGAGGTCCGGCGAGACGGTGTCGCCCATCGCGGGGATGGCCGCCGTCAACACCTCCAGGGCCTTGCGCATCGCAGCCAGTTGCACGGGGGTGCGCCGCTGCGCGGCCAGGCTGGCGGCCTCGACTTCCAGGCTCACGCGCAGTTCGAGCACCGACAAGACATCGTCGACCGTGGCCACATCCGAGGCGCCGATGCGAAAGCCCGTGCCCCCCTTGGCGCGGATCACGAAGGTGCCGATTCCGTGGCGCGTCTCGACCAGCCCTGCCGCCTGCAGGCGCGAGATCGCCTCGCGCACCACCGTGCGGCTGACACCGTGTTCTTCGACGATCTGCGACTCCGTGGGCAGCTTGTCCCCCGGTCGCAAGGCCCGCGACCGGATGCGTGCACCCAGGCTGTCGACGATGGCTTGCGCCAGACCGCCGCGTCCGCGCGAGCGCCCTCGCGCGGTGGCCGGTGCGGGCGCCGCCGCTGGTTGGGTCGTTGACAGTCGGCTCATGAGGCCATGATAATCGCCCCCTAGTTGTATGACAACATATAACCTGCGGTGCGGCGGTCACGCTCCCGCGATTTTCCAGAGCCTCTCCCCCCTCAGCCATGTCCACATCAAACCACTCCCCAACGACGCCCTCCATGACGGCCCCACTGGGGCGCCTGCTTCTCACCGGCGCTGCCGGTGGCCTGGGCCGCGTGCTGCGCCAGTCGCTCAAGCCCTTCGCCCGCACCTTGCGTCTGTCGGACATCGCCGATCTGGGCCCAGCCCAGGCGGGCGAGGAAACGGTTCGCTGTGATCTGACCGACAAGGCCGGTGTCGACGCCTTGGTGAAAGGCTGCGATGCCATTGTCCATCTAGGGGGCATCTCGACCGAACACCCGTTCGAGCAGATCCTGGAAGCCAACATCCGTGGTGTTTTTCATGTTTACGAGGGTGCCCGCCGCCATGGCGTTCGCCGTGTGGTCTTTGCCAGTTCCAACCATGCGATCGGCTTTCACCCGCGCAGCGAGCCGCTGGACGCCGATTGCGCCAAGCGTCCGGACGGCTACTACGGTTTGAGCAAAGCGTTTGGCGAGGATCTGTCGCGCTTTTACTTCGACCGCTACGGCATCGAGACGGCCTGCCTGCGCATCGGCTCGTCGTTTCCCGAACCGCGCGACCGCCGGATGCTGATCACCTGGCTCAGCTATGGCGACCTGACCGAACTCGTGCGCTGCTGCCTCTTTGCGCCACAGTTGGGTCACACCATCGCCTACGGCATGTCGGCCAATGCCCAGGTGTGGTGGAGCAATCACAAGGCGGCGCATCTGGGATTTGTCGCGCGCGACACCTCGGAGGTGTTCCGGTCCAAGGTGGAGCAGCAGCCGCCGGCCGATCCGAGTGCACCAGCACAACGATTCCAAGGCGGTGCCTATGTGGAGATGGGCCCCTTCGAAACCCTGGACTGAAGGCACCCCATGCGCGACAGCATCCTGCGATTCAACGACCGCCTGTACCTGGGCTGCATTTGGACGGCCGGCCTCTCCGTGGTTGCCATGGCCATCATCATCCCCTGGGGCATCTTTGCCCGTTACGTGCTGGGCACGGGCTCGCAGTGGCCCGAACCCATCTCCATCCTGTTGATGGTGCTGTTTACCTTTGTGGGTGCCGCGGCCACCTATCGCACCGGCGGCGACATTGCCGTGGTGATGCTCACCGAAAAGCTGCCCGCCGTGCCCAAGCGGGTGCTGGCGTTTCTTGTCGACCTGACCATGGCCGCGATCTGCCTGTTCGTGGTCGTCTACGGCGCCAGCCTGTGCCGCGAGACCATGGGGCAGACCATCGCCGAACTGCCGTGGTTGGCCGTGGGCTACACCTACCTGCCCATCCCGGTGGGCGCCTTCCTCACCCTGGTCTTTGTGGTCGAACGGATGCTGATGGGTTCGCAGTCACATCGCGAGGTGGTGCGCTTTGGCGAAGGTGACGTGGTCGACGCAGCGGCCGAAGGAGCCAACTGACATGGCCGCCACGATTCTCCTGGGCAGTTTCGTTCTGTTCATGATGGCCGGTGTGCCGGTGGCCTATGCGATGGGCCTGGCGTCCCTGCTCGGTGCGCTGTGGATCGACCTGCCGCTGGACGCGGTGATGATCCAGTTGGCCTCCGGCGTCAACAAGTTCGCGCTGCTGGCGGTGCCGTTCTTTGTGCTGGCGGGTGCGATCATGGCCGAAGGTGGCATGGCGCGTCGGCTCATCGCCTTTGCGGGTGTGCTGGTGGGCTTCATCCGTGGAGGCTTGTCGCTGGTCAACATCCTGGCGTCGACCTTCTTCGGCGCGATCTCGGGTTCGTCTGTCGCCGACACCGCGTCGATCGGTTCGGTGCTGATCCCCGAGATGGAAAAAAACGGCTATCCGCGCGCCTTTGCCACCGCCGTGACCTGCTGCGGATCGGTCCAGGCCATCCTGATCCCGCCCAGCCACAACGCGGTGCTGTATTCGCTGGCCACCGGGGGCAAGGTGTCCATTGCCGCGCTGTTCATGGCGGGCGTGTTTCCGGGTTTGCTGCTGGGCCTGTCGCTGGCGGTGCTGTGCCTGCTCGTCGCCCGCAAGAAGAACTACCCCAAGGGGCGGGTGATTCCCATGCGCGAGGCCTTGAAGATCTGCGCCGATGCTACCTGGGGCCTGATGACGATGGTGATCATCCTGGGCGGCATCATGTCCGGGGTGTTCACGGCCACCGAGTCGGCCGCCATCGCCGTGGTCTGGGCCTTCTTCGTCACGATGTTCATCTACCGCGACTACAAGTGGAGCGAGTTGCCCAAGCTCATCCACCGCACGGTCAAGACCGTGAGCATCGTGATGATCACGATCGGTTTTGCGGCCACCTTCGGCTACCTCATGACCCTGATGCAGATTCCGCAGCAGATCACGGCAGCCATTGCCGAGGTGTCCAGCAACAAATACACGGTGCTGTTCCTGCTGAACATCCTGCTGCTGATCCTGGGTGGCCCGATGGACATGGCGCCGCTGATCCTGATCCTCACCCCCATGCTCATGCCCGTCATCACGGCCCTGGGCATCGACCCGGTGCATTTCGGAATGATCATGATGCTGAACCTGGGCATCGGGCTGATCACGCCACCCATCGGTACGGTGCTGTTTGTGGGCTGCGCCATCTCGAAGCTGAGCATGGGCGATGTCATGAAGGCGATGAACCCGTTCTGGGTGGCCTTGCTCGTGGTGCTGATGATGGTGACCTACATTCCCGCCATCTCGCTGTGGCTGCCGTCCGTGGTGCTGGGCAAATAGGATTCATATTTTTGATAGCAAACTATTGATAATTGACGCTCGCTATCGCCTCTTTTTTTTGTGAATTTTTCCTCTGAAGCCTTCCATGAGCGCTCCCCACGTCATTGCAATGCACCCGGCTGACAACGTGGCCATCGTGGCCAACGATGGCGGCCTGCCTGCGGGCACCCCGGTGCCGCACGGACCGGTGCTGCGCGATCGCGTGCCACAGGGGCACAAGCTGGCTCTGACGGACATTCCCGCCGGCGGCGAGGTGCGGCGCTACAACGTGGTCATCGGCCGGGCCAAGGCCGCCATTGCTGCTGGTGCCTGGGTGCACGAACGACTGCTGGACATCCCGGCGGCGCGCGATTTCGAGGGCCTGCCCATGGCCACGCGCCGCCCGCCCGAGCTGCCGCCCCTGGAGGGTTACACCTTCGAGGGCTACGTGAATGCAGACGGCAGCGTGGGCACCCGCAACGTGCTGGCCATCACCACCACCGTGCAATGTGTGGCGGGGGTGCTGTCCCATGCGGTGGCGCGCATCAAGGCCGAGCTGTTGCCGCGTTTCCCCCATGTGGACGACGTGGTGGGGCTCGAACACAGCTACGGCTGTGGTGTGGCCATCGATGCGCCCGAGGCCGTGATTCCGATTCGCACGCTGCGCCACATCAGCCTGAACCCCAACTTCGGCGGCGAGATCCTGGTGCTCAGCCTCGGTTGCGAAAAGCTCCCTCCCGATCGCCTGCTGCCGCCTGGCAGCTTTCCGATCGTCGATGGCAAGGCCACGCTGGACAGCGTGTGTCTGCAGGACGACGCCCACGTGGGATTTGCCTCGATGCTGGACCACATCGTCCAGCGCGCCGAGGTGCATCTGGCGCGCCTGAACCTGCGTCGCCGCCAGACCGTGCCGGCCCGGCATCTGGTGGTGGGTGTGCAATGTGGCGGCAGTGATGCCTTCAGCGGCGTGACGGCCAATCCGGCGGTGGGATTTGCAGCCGATCTGCTGGTGCGCGCCGGTGCCACGATCATGTTCAGCGAGAACACCGAGGTGCGCGACGCGATCGAACAGCTCACGGCCCGTGCCGCCACCACCGACGTCGCACAAGACATCGTCCGCGAACTGTCCTGGTACGACCGCTACCTGGAGCGCGGCGCGGCCGACCGCTCGGCCAACACGACGCCCGGCAACAAGGCGGGTGGCTTGTCCAACATCGTCGAAAAGGCGATGGGCTCGATCATCAAGAGCGGCACCGCACCCATCGCCAGCGTGCTGGCGCCAGGCGACAAGCTGGGGCCCGACCAGCGCGGCCTGGTCTTTGCGGCCACGCCCGCGAGCGATTTCATCTGTGGCACCCTGCAGCTGGCTGCGGGCATGAACCTGCACGTGTTCACCACCGGCCGCGGCACGCCCTACGGCCTGGCGGCCTGCCCGGTGATCAAGGTGTCCACGCGCACCGACCTGGCACGCCGCTGGCACGACCTGATCGACCTCAATGCCGGGGTAATTGCTGACGGTCAAGCGACCATCGAGGAAACCGGCTGGGCGCTGTTTCAGATGCTGCTGGACGTGGCGTCGGGCCGCAAGAAGACCTGGGCCGAGCACTGGAAGGTGCACAACAGCCTGGTGCTCTTCAACCCGGCGCCGATCACCTAGCAGCGACCACGTTCGCGCGTGGCGCGGAGCGCTCCGCCGCCACGGGAGCGCGTGGTCTCAGCCTGTGGCTTCAGCCCCAGCAAACGCACCGCATTGCCCTTGAGGATGCCCGGCATCACCTCGGGCTTGAAGCCGGCGTCCTCGAAATCCTTCATCCACCGGTCGGGCGTGATCAGCGGATAGTCACTGCCGAACAGCACACGGTCCTTGAGCACGTCGACTTCGACCAGCGAACGATTGAAAAC
>CAYNWR010000115.1:0-7685 GCA_964400915.1 uncultured Burkholderiaceae bacterium | reverse complement strand
ACGCTGCCCAAGGCGTGACGCTGCCCAAGGCGTGACGCTGCCCAAGGCGTGACGCCAGGCGCTCGGATCCGGCCACACCTGGTGTGTGGCCGCTTTCCCGCCACATTCAAGCCACGGCAGAGATGGCCTGATCGACCACAGCTGCCGTGTCGACCAGGCGCAATTGCCCTTCGTCAATCAGGCGTTCGCACACCCGTCGGGTCATGGAGTGCGGCCTGCCGCCATGGCTCACAAACATGAACAGCGACCCACGGCCGCTGGCCCAGGTGAGCTGGGCGCGGTGCCACTTGCCCCCAGAAAACAAATCAACCCAGGTCCCGGCCCGCAAAGCGCCCAGCACCTGGGCCGCCGTCGGTGCGCCGTCCGATCTGCTGATCGAGGTTGATTCTGAAGTTGTAGCATCCTGTTCAGATTTGGTGCTCGCTGGCTCGGGATTCTTATCAATATCCTTGATGTGCAGCGCTTCCACGAAGCCCGTGGCGGCCTGATCGCTGGGTGCGACCCAGGGCAACTCGCGCGTCTTGGGCTTGAGCTGCTCGGCCGTAGCAATGGGCACGTCGGTGGGCATGGTGATTTCGACCGGGGCGCCTGCCTTGCGGTTGCGCGCGCGGCGCAGATCCAGCACCGGCGCGTGCAGCTTCATCAGCACGTCGAAGAAATCCTGGATATCCGCCTGACCTTGCCCAATCAGCCCGAGACCGTCGCGCAACTTGCCCAGCATCGGTGGAATCAGGGCAAACAGACGTGCGGGCTCCTTCAGGGTCTGCTCAGGCCGGGCGCTCCAGATCAGGTCGCTGATCACCGCGCCATAACCGCCCGGGTCCACCTGCTTGAGCGGATCGGTCATGCGCGCCTGCGCCATCACGAGTGCCCATGGCCCATAGAGGAAATCAAGCACGGCCGACGCCAGGCCTTCCAGATCTGGCCGCAGGCTGATGTCGTAGGCAATGCGGTCGGCCTGGGCCTGACGCTCCTCGGCGTCGATCAGGTTGCGCTGCAGCTCGGCCGTCTGGGTCTGCTCGGCCGCGTCTTCGGCGTTCCAGGTGGATTGCAGCTGCGTCAGCGCCTCGTCAAATGGCGCTGGGCTGTCGATGTTGCTGCGCTCGTTGAGGGCATTGAAAGCCTGCGCCACGCCGGCCAGAAACCCCTGCGAGAAGGTGTCCGAGAACTCGTCGTTGTAGCGAAAGCTGCGCTGCGCCACCGATTCGATCAGTCGACGGCCCGGGTGCTGTTCATCGCTGAGGTACTTGGGGTCGACCATCGCCAGGCGCAGCAGGGATGGCTCCAGGGCCACCATGGCTTCGCGCACCGGCGCCAGCAGGCGTGGGTCCTGCGCCACCTGGTTGACGATGCGGTGCACCACCTCGAGCCCGAGCACCTGGTCGGCGTTTTCGGCGTCCTTGCGCAGTTCGGTGCGCACGATGCTGCGCTCGCGCGCCTTGGCATAGACGCCCCACACCTTGGAGCTGAGCTGGCTGAGCATGTCGACCAGACGCGCTGGACGATCGACCGCGGGCATGGCCCGGTACTCGGGGCTGGGTTCGGGTGGGGCCTCAGGCGCGTCGGCATCGATGCTGCCGCGCAGGGTGGCGAGTTCTTCCTCGACCTGTGCGTAGTAGCTGGCATCCAGCGCCACATCCGCATGGCTGGCACCGCGAAACAGGAAATCCTGGAACAGCGCGTCGTCCATCGCATAGGACGACAGGTCGGCCAGTTGCGGGGTCGGTGGCAATGCCGCGCCGCCGCCTTGCGGACGGCCGGTGCCACCGGCGCGTCCATCGTCGCGTCCACCGCCGCCGTTGCCACCATCACCGTGACTGCCGTGTCCACCGCTGCTGTTGCCCGAACGGCCGCCCGTGCCTTGGCCCGAAGGGCCGCCCATGCCTGGGGTGCCTCGGCCTGCGCCGGAGGCGGCGCCGCCACCCGCGGGTGACGGTCCGGATTCGGCAGCGGGGGCGCCTGGCGTCGAGGACGTCCCCGAGGGCGTTTGCAGCACGCGATAGCCCGCAGCCTGCACCTTGGCCTGCTTGAGCAGCTGGATCAGCTGCCCATACAGCGCCTTGAGCTCCTGCGCCAGGGGTGCGGTCATCGGCTGCAACCAGGCGGACGCAAATCCAGGCTCGGGGTCCAGCGACTGGATCAGCTCGCGCAAGGTCCGCGTGAACAGCTCTGGCCGCACCGGGTTGTCTTCGGGCGAAATCACCGAAAGGCCTTGGGCTGAACAGATCAGCGCGTTGAGCTCGGACAGGGTCTCGTCGACGACGGGCAGCAGGGCTTGCAGCAGGCGCGAGGATTCGATGGCAGCCGATACCTCGGCGTCATCCACGAGACTCAGGCCCGCAAACGGATCGGTGCTGCTACCAGCTGCCTCGGCCGCACGGGCACGGCGCAGGGCCTGGAAGCCCGAATCGGCCTCGGCCCGGGCGGTCTCGCTGGCGGCCTCGTTGAAGGCGCTCAGCAGCCGCTTGGGGTATTCGCTGACCAGGACGATCTTCTGGCTTTGCAGCGACATCCAGGCGCGGCGCAGATCGTCGCGCTCGTTGATCTTGACCGATTTGCCTTCGGCTTCCTGCAGGTTGGCCACGGTGGCCTCGACGCAGCGATCCAGCGCCGCCCGACCGGCCTGGGACGCCTGTTGCAAGCATTTCTGAACGAGTGACGGGTTGGCAGCCATCCGCAAGAAGAATCAAAAAACGCCCAGTGTACGGGCCACGCCAGCCGCCGCGCCGCGATACCGGCGGGTCAAACGTGAACTGTGCAACGGCCGGCGGCCAGATCCCAACCCGCCCAGCCGCAACTCTTGAAAAGCACCGGCGTCCTGGCAGGCAATGCCGTGGCGAGGCCATCTGCCACCACCTGCGCCAGTGTGTGACAACTTGTGAGGTCGACGCCGGCCTGCAACAGGTCTCCAGCCTCGTGCCGGGCGTGGGCCGTGTCCAACACGATGCGGCCACGAGCGGCGATGCTGCGGGTGAGTGCCGGGTCCAACTCGATCATCTGCGGTGTGAACGCCCCGATGGCGGCAACAAAGGCGTCGTCGCGCACGGGACCACGCAACACCACGGCGCTGGCGGGCGTGCAGGTGATCACCAGGGGGCACGCGTCCAGGGCTTCGTGTGGGTCGGTGATCGTGCTGGCCGACATTCCCAGTGCTTCAGCGTGCTCGGCCAGCGCCTGTGCGCTCTGCCCGGAGCGCGACGCAATGACAAAGCGGCGCACGCCGAGCACGCTTGCAAAGGCCTCCAGGTGCGCACGACCCTGAACACCGGCGCCCACGATCAATGCCGGCCCTTTGGGGCGGGGCGCCAGTCGACGGGCTGCGACCACCGTCACGGCCGCAGTGCGCCGGGCCGTGACAACCGGTCCGTCCAGCATGGCGACCCGGCTGCCGGTGCGCACGTCGAACACCACCACGTCGCCCTGAATGCTGGGCCGAAGGGTACCGACGTTGGTCGGTGTGAACGTGATGAGCTTGACGATGGCCAGTTGCTCGTCATGTGCAGGCATCACGAACAGGCTGCCACCGCCGGGCAAGGCCAGAACCAGCCGATCGGGCACTTGCACGCCCGGATCGACGAGCAGGCGATCGATCTCGTCGGCCAGGCGCGCAGGGTCCAGAGCCTGGGCAGTGGCCGCTCCATCCATCACCCGCATGACTAGGGCCTCGTCACCATGGTTTGAACAGCTCCAGGCCTTCACGACAAGGTGCCGTTGGACATTGGCCCGCCGCCGGGCAGCCCCTGCGGGCTGCGATGCAAGAGCGCCGCCCGGATGGCGCGCTTGACGCCATCGAGCAACTGCAGCCAAGGCATGGCACCCGGCCCGCCCATCTCTTCGGTGGGCGGCAGATGAATGAACCCGGCTCGGCAGGGCGTGTGCTGGGCTTGTCGGCCCAGGGCATGCATCAGGACATAGAACACCTGGTTGCATACAAAGGTGCCCGCCGTGTTGGAGACTTCAACCGCGATGCCTGCCTGCTTCACAGCCTTCACCATGCTTGGGATGGGCAAGGTGCTGAAGTAGGCGGCCGGCGCACGCGGCCGCACGGGCACATCGATCGGCTGGGTTCCCTCGTTGTCGGGGATGCGCGCATCGATGACGTTGATGGCAACCCGCTCGATGGAAATGGCAGATCGGTTGCCAGCCAGACCCAGCGCGAACACCCATCGCGGCTTCAGCGTGGTCAAGGCCTGCAACAGGCAATCCGGCGCCAGTTCAAAAGCCGTCGGCAGCACCAAGCCATGGATGCGGTGGGCGGCCACCTGTCTGCCGTGCAGCGCCTGGGCCACCAGCGCACTGGGGTTGATGTGATCGGTTCCGAAGGGCTCAAAGCCCGTGACAAGCACGACGGGTTTCGCAGCCGTTGGGGCTGCGCGCACAGCGGGTTTGGATGATCGACCAGATACCATTGGGTCAATGTAGCGCAGCGCAGCGCATGGGGGATTCAGATGCGGTGGGAAGGCAACCGGGAATCGGACAATGTGGAGGATCGGCGCGCGTCGGGCAATGGCGGTATGGGAGGAGGTGGCCTGCCCGGCATCGGCGGGCGGGGCATCGGCATCGGAACCATCGTGATCGCGTTGCTGGGGGGGTGGCTGCTGGGGGTGAACCCGCTCACCCTGCTGGGCATGCTCAGTGGCGAGGGCATGCAAGCGATTGTTCAGCAAGCGCCGGCCCCAACGCCCGCGCAGCGCCCGCCCGCGGACGACCGCATGGCGCGTTTTGTCTCCACGGTGTTGGCCGATACGGAGGACGTCTGGCGCGACATCTTTGTACAAGGGGGAAGCCAGTACCAGGATCCGCGCCTCGTGATGTTTCGTGGCGCCACCGCGACCGCGTGTGGACAGGGTCAGGCAGCCATGGGCCCGTTCTATTGCCCGGCGGATCGCAAGGTCTACATCGACCTGTCTTTCTATGAAACCTTGCGCAACCGCCTTGGGGCCCCCGGCGATTTTGCGCAGGCCTATGTCATCGCGCACGAGGTTGGGCACCACGTGCAGAACCTCCTGGGCATCAGCGAGAAGGTGCAACAGATGCAGGGCCGCGTGAGCCGCGCCGAGTACAACGCGATGAGCGTGCGGGTGGAGCTGCAGGCCGACTGTTTTGCCGGTGTCTGGGCGCACCATGCCCAACGCTCCCGGCAAATCCTGGAACAAGGCGACATCGAGGAAGCCATGAACGCAGCAGCCCGCATCGGGGACGATGCCCTGCAGCGCTCGCAAGGTGGCGCGGTGATGCCCGAGAGCTTCACGCATGGCACCAGCGCGCAGCGCCAGCGCTGGTTTTCCACCGGCCTGAAGACCGGCAGCGTGAAGGCGTGCGACACCTTCCGCGCGGCCCAGCTCTGAACACCGCCGCACTTTCGGCCGCTGCGGTCACGGTGCCGCATGCGGTGGCACTTGGGCTGATCGCCTTTGCGCCGCTCACCCGCATGGCGGGCAGCGACGCCACCTTGGCGGGCCTGGCCCTTTGGTCCGCGGCGGTGCCGGGCCTGGTGATGGCGCTGGCCGTGCGTCGCGGCGGCGTGGTGCATGCGCCCACCACCGTGGTCGCTCTTCTTTTCGGAGCAATGATTGACCGTTTGGTGCTCGCAGCGGGCGGTTTGGGTATGAATGCGCCACAGGTGCTCGCGGCTGCAGGCGCAGGCGCTGCGTTGGCCTTCGTGTTTCAGTGGCTGCTGGGCGTGCTGCGGGTGGCCACGCTCGCGCGCTTCTTGCCGATATCGGTGGCGCACGGGTTCGCGGCGGGCGTGGGGCTGGCCATCGTGGTGGCGCAATGGCGCACGGGCTTTGGGTCGGGCGAGGTCTTCGGTCTGGATACCGCCAGCTTCTGGCATCTCGCGACGGCGCTGGCCGTGCTGGCCGCCGCGCAGGTGTTTCAGCGCATCTGGCCCAAGGTGCCCGCCTTGTTTCCAGCTGTGGCCGCCATGGCGGTGGTGGCAGCCCTGTTGCTTCCGCAGGGCCTGTTGAAGCCGGCCGTGGCCAGCAGTCCGTTTGCCTGGCCATGGTGGCCCGATTGGGCGGGTGTGCCCTGGGGTGCCTTGCTGCAACGCGAAGGGCCCGCCCTGATCTCGATGGCACTGCTGATGGCACTCGTCAACAGCCTGGAAATCCTGGTGTTCAACCAGGAGCTGGAACTGGACCACGGCGTGCGCCGGGACGCCAACGGCGACCTGCGCCGCGAGAGTGTTCTGAGCGTGCTTTGTGCGCTGGCCGGCTTCATTCCTGCGTCGACCAGTGCCTCGCGCTCGCGCATCGTGCTCAGTCAGGCCGGGCTTTCCCAAGACGCTGGGATTTGGCATGCGGCCATCATGGTCGTGGTGGCGCTGACAGGACACCTGTGGCTGGCCAGCGTGCCCATGGCCTGCCTGGCGGGTGGCCTGGTGCTGGCGGGTCTGCGTCAGGTGCCCATGCCGATGTGGTCATCCACTTACGCGCGGGCGTCGCCAGCAAATTTTCTGCAGAGCTGGCTGGTCGCGGGTGTCTTCATCGTGGCCGGTGGCGCGGGCGCGCTGGTGGCGGGCCTTGTGGTGGCCACGTTTGTGCTGCTGCATGCCTCGGCGGCCACGACCTTGCGCCATGCGCGCCTGGACGGCGAACTGCGTTCACGGCGGCTGCGGCGTGCGGCCTCGGAGACCTGGATCGCACCGCGCATGAACCAGGTCGCGGTGTTCGAATTGCAGGGCGTGATGTCCTTTGGTGTGGCCGCGCATCTGGCCGAGCAGGTGCGCCTGAGCCTGATGCCCCGACACAGCCATGTCATTCTTGACGCAAGCCGTGTGCCCGCCTGGGACAGCACGGCGCTGGCGCAGGTGCGGGCGTTGGCGCGCGACCTGGGTTCGCGGGGCATCCGGATGGCCGTGGCCGCAGTCGATGCCGCCGCCCGTGCCGAGATGGGCGACAGCGTGCTGGTGCTGCCCGATGTCGACCGGGCCCTGCAGTGGGCCGAAGATGAGGTGCTCAACCTGCGCCCACTGTCCGACCGCCCCGCCTATCCCGATCACGAACCTTTGGGTGAACTGGGCGAGGGCCTGCAGGACGCTGCCCGTCGCGCGCTCGAGGCGATGCTGGTGGCCCAGCACCATGAGCCGGGCGGCCTGGTTTTTCGCGCTGGCGAGAACCAATCGCGCGATCTGTTCATCGTGCAGGCCGGCCACGCCACCATGGCCAGCGAATGGCCGCCCAGCGCCGGCTTGCGGCTGGCCACCATCGGACGCGGCATGGCCTTTGGTGAATTGGCGTTCCTCACCGGTTCACCACGCACCGCGAGTGCGGGTGCCGAAGACGAGCGCCTCGAACTGATGCGCCTGTCGCGAGCGGACTTTGACCGTTGGTCCCTCTCCCACCCCCGTGACGCCTTGCAGGTGATGGAAAACCTGGCTCATGTGGGTGCGCGCCGTCTGGCCGCAACGACGCGCCAGCTGCGGGCGGTGCTGGAGTGAACGCACAGATTGCCCCGGTTTAGGGGGTTTCCACCTAGCGTGCGACAATCGATCCTCGTATGACGACATCCTTTTCCGCGCTGGGTTTGGCCGAACCCCTTGCGCGTGCCGTGGCCGAAATGGGCTACGAGTCCATGACGCCCATTCAGGCGCAGGCCATTCCCGTCGTGCTCACGGGCCGTGACGTGATGGGGGCCGCGCAAACCGGCACCGGCAAGACCGCCGCGTTTGCCCTGCCACTGCT
>CAYNWR010000114.1:0-7823 GCA_964400915.1 uncultured Burkholderiaceae bacterium | reverse complement strand
AAAGCGGCTGTCCGCAATGAGCCAGGCACTGGTGGACGCACTGGTTGGCACACCGTTGCCAGGTGCGGCCCCTGCACGAGCTGAAGCGCCCAGGAGCCCACGCATGAAGTCGTGGTACGAGTCGGCTTCGTTGGTGAAGCGCTGTCCATCGGCGCGCACGGCGATCAAGCCGGGCTTGCCGCGCTCGAACAGGTGCGGCCAATGGGTGACCCCGCCACCCGGCCGCGGAACCAGCGACACCGGCGCCCAGGCCAGCACATCGCGCACATGCAATCCAGGCACGCTGAGAGCGGCCCCGATCGACTCGGCCATGCGCAGCCCATCGCCCGTGTTGCTCCAGGCCGCTGCCGAGTGGTGCACCACGGCGTGTTCTGCCCCTGCGGGGTTTGGCGCGCCCGCCGGCTCCCCTGGCGCTGCGGCGGGTCCCAGCCATTGGCGAAGGCGCGCAGCGTCGTGGGGAAATCCGCCACAGGCAAGGACCACAGCACGTCGGGCCCGGATCACCAACGGCCCCTGGGGCGTGTCGACGAGGGCGCCGCCCACGCGTATCGCCGGGGGCGAAGTGTCGGCGCTCGGGCTTGACGTGCCCCCCTGGACCAGCAAGGCCCGTGCGGTGTGTCGCACGCGCAGATCGACGCCTTTTTCGTGGGCACTGCACAGCAACGCGCCGGCCAGCGCGTTGCCATTGGCCAGATGCAGGCTGCGCCGGTGCCACAGCAGGTCCCAGCCGTGGCGCAACAGGCGCCGCAGCACGTGCCACGCCGCACGCAGGCTGCCGCGCGCGTCGAGAAACTGCCGCAGCTCTGCACCGGCTGCAATCTGCAAGCCCCACAGCGTGCCTTCCAGCAGGGGCGGGCGAAGCCAGTGCACCTGCTTGCCCAGGCGCCGGGCGTCAAATGGCGCTGCGCAGACCGATCGCCCGCCCAGGGCCGCATGGGGCAAGTGCCCGTGGAAGTCGGGGATGCGGTTGCCATCGACAAACGCCAGCGCAGTGTGCCGTGCGAAGAACTCGACCATGCGCGGCGCGTGCTGCAAATAGGCCTGCAGGCGCGCGTCATCCACCTGCACCGCCTGCGCTTGCCCGCCCCCCGCATCGGTGTCCCCGCCAACAGCTTGGGCCGCCATGACTTCGCGCAGGTAGGCCAACGGCGCCTCGGGCGCTTCGTCGATGCCTGCGGCCAGGGGGTTGCGCGGCACCCACATCCATCCCCCCGACCATGCCGTGGTGCCGCCGATGTGCTCGGCTTTCTCGACGAGCACCGTGTGCAGGCCCAGGTGGGCCGCAGTGACCGCTGCCGCCAGCCCGCCCGCGCCCGAGCCCAGCACGAGCACGTCGCAGGCGATGTCGGGTGCAGTGGATGGCGGGGACATGGGCTCAGCCCTTGCCAAGGTCTTTGCCCAACGCGACAACCCCTTGCTGTTTTGGCAGGGCCGCTGCGGACTGAAAGAACGCTGAAGACCCGCTGGCGGCCGCCATCTGCTGCGCGATCGCCAGCAGTTCGGGGCCCAGCGCCTCCATGCGCTTGCGATCAAAACGAACGCTGGGGCCGGCAATGGTGATGGCCCCCAAGGCACGTCCTGAGCGAACCACAGGCGCTGCAATGGCGTTCAGGCCCACCGAATAGGTCTCGGTGGTAATGGCCCAACCACGCTTGCGTGTTTCGGCCACCCGCTGCATCAGTTCGCCCTGGGTGCGCGGCGCGTTGGGCCCGTACTCTGCGGCGCGTCCCAATCCTTGGCGCTTCACCCATCGCAGCGCTTCGACCTCCGTTTGGACCGACAGCACCGCCCACCCCGATGACGAACACGACAGGCGCGCATCGCTGCCCATGTCCGGGTCGTAGCGCAGGCCCTGCCGCGCACCTTGCGCCCGGGCGACCCAGGTCAGGCGGTCGCCATCGATCACCGACAGGCGCACCAGTTCACCTGAGACTTCGGCGAGATGGTCCAGCAGCGGCTGCGCAAAATCGCTGATGCCGCTTTGTGACAGCCACGACAGGCCCAGGCTTGCCAGTTTGGTGCTCAGGCGGTATTCACCCAGCTCGCGGGTCTGGCGCACAAACCCCAGTTCGACCAGCTCGGCCAGCAGGCGGTGGGTGGCCGATCGCGGGATCTGCAAGGCGCTGGCCAGCGCGGCCAGCTCCATGCCTTCGCCGCTGTGCGCCAGACGCTCCAGGATGGCGAGCGCGCGGGGCAGGACGTTGCTCATGGCGGCGATGGTATTCGAAAACTGGAACGCCATTCCAGTTTCGGCTACAGTCCGCGCCATGGACTTGCTGCTCGACGGCGCCTCGCGCCTGATCTTCATCGTGGGCGACCCGATTGCCCAGGTCAAATCGCCGGCGGGTGTCTCGCAGGAGTTGCAGCGGCGCGGACAACACGCATTGGTGCTGCCGGCCCACGTGACACCGGCCGACCTGGCGAGCTGGCTCGCTGCGGTGTCGTGCATGAAGAACCTCGATGGCCTGATTGCCACCGTGCCGCACAAGTTCGCCTGCTATGAAGCCTGCGCGAGCTCCACGGATCGCGCCGCCTTCGTGCGTTCGGCCAACGTGATGCGCCGCCGCCCGGACGGCAAGTGGCATGGCGACATGTGCGATGGCCAGGCCCATGTGGCCGCGATGCAGGCCAAGGGATGCACCTTCAGCGGCCGCCGCGCGCTGCTGGCCGGGGCCGGTGGCGCGGGTTCGGCCATCGGCCATGCCCTGGTGCAGGCTGGAGTGGCCGAGCTGGCGATTCACGACAGCGACGCCACCCGACGCGACGCGCTGGTGGAGCGCCTGTCGGCCCTGGGCACCTGTTCGGTCCGTTCCGGCAGCGGCGATCCGCGCGGGTTCGACATCGTGAGCAATGCCACGCCGCTGGGCATGCGCGAGGGCGACCCCTTGCCGTTTGACGTCAGCGGGCTTGACGCGGCCAGTTTTGCATCGTGTGTGGTCACGGTTCCGGCGGTCACACCCTGGATCGCTGCGGCCCGGGCTCGCGGCTGCGCCACCTCCACCGGCATGGACATGTTTGCCTCGGTGCGCGACCTGATGATCGACTTCCTCTTGCAGCCATGATGCAGGTGTCGCTGCAGGGTGCCAGCGGGCCGGGTTGCCCGCATGCCGCCGACGTGGTGGTGCTGGGTGCTGGCGCCGCCGGCCTGTACACCGCGTTGTTTGCGGCGCTGGACGGCGCTTCGGTGCTGGTGGTGGAACACACCGATCGGGTGGGCGGGTCGTCGGCCTACTCGGCGGGCACCACCTGGGTACCGCTGACCCACCACAGCGCCACGGTCAACCCATCGGACACCCTGGCCACCGTCGAGACCTACCTGGACCATGCTGTAGGCGACCGCGCCCCGCGCGCCCTGCGCTCGGCCTTCTTGCGCCACGGCGCGGCAGCGGTGAAGCGCCTGGAACAGCAGACGCCGATGCGGTTTCGCCCCTATGTCCGCCATCCGGACTACATCAGTGATCTGCCCGGCGCCAGCCTGTGCGGTCGCGCGCTGGAGCCTTTGCCTTTTGATGCCCGCACGCTTGGGCCGTTGTACCGCCTGGTGCGTGAGCCCATCCCTGAGTTCACGGTGCTGGGGGGGATGATGGTGGACCGCACCGACATCCTTCATCTGCTGGGCGCCACCCAGCGTTGGTCGTCGTTTTGCCATGCGGTGTCCATCCTCACGCGCCACGCAGCCGATCGGCTGCGCCATCCGCGTGGCATGCGCTGGGTGATGGGGAACGCGCTCATCGGGCGGCTGCTGGCGTCATTGCAAATCCAGCCTGCGGTCAGCCTGTGCATGAACACCTCGGTGCAAGCGATCGAGCGCGGGGCGGCAGGCAATGTGTCTTCCGTGGTGCTGGAGCGCGGCGGCGCTCGCTGGCAGGTTCAGGCCCGGGGTGGCGTGGTGCTGGCCACGGGCGGGTTCAACCGCGATCCACAACTTCGTGCGCAGTGGCTGGGGCCCCTGGTGGGCGCCAACCCCCAGTGGTGCCCTGGTGCGCCGGGTCACACGGGCGAGGTCCAGGCCCTGGCCCGTGCGCTGGGTGCCCGGCATACGGCCGAGCCGCTGGTTGCGACGGCGGCGGCCGCTGACACAACGCCAAGCGTCTCACCATCGGCGGCCTTGTCACCGGCCATGTGGGCGCCGGTTTCCATGCGCACCCGGCCCGATGGCAGCACGGCGGTCTTTCCGCACTTTGTGATGGACCGGGCCAAGCCCGGGGTGCTGGCGGTGGATGCGGCGGGCCGCCGGTTCGTCAACGAGTCGACGTCCTACCACCTGTTTGCGCTGGCGATGCAGGCAGCCCACCAACAGGTGCCGACGATTCCCGCGTTCTTGATTGCCGACGCACGTGCCCTGCGCGCCTATGGGTTGGGCATGGTGCGCCCCGGCGGCAAGGGACTGGAGCCCTTTCTGGCCGATGGGTACCTGGTGCAGGGCGACACGCTGCCGCAACTGGCCCAGAAGCTGGGCATCGACCCCAATGGGCTTGCTGCCACGGTGGCGCGCTTCAATGGTTTTGCGCGCACCGGGGTGGATGAGGACTTTCATCGTGGCGAGACCGCGTATCAACACAACATCGGCGACGCCACCTTGGGCCTGCCCAACCCCAATCTGGGCGAACTGCGCGAAGCGCCTTTTTACGCACTGCGCCTGTATCCAGGCGACATTGGCGCGGCCGATGGTTTTGACGCAGACGAGAACGCGCGGGTGCTGGACACCAGCGGGCAGGTCATCGACGGCCTCTACGCGGTGGGCAACGATCTGCGCTCGATAATGGGCGGTGTGTACCCGGCGCCCGGCATCACCTTGGGCCCGGCGCTGGTGTTTGGCAGCCTGGCCGCTGCCCATGCGGCTGGCCGTGCCCAGCGCGCGGCGGCTTGACCGGGCAACAAATCACCCGTGATGGCTGATACGCCTTGCCTTCTGCGCCGAAGCCTATATCAGGGGCCGCAGCGCCTGCGCGGTTTCCTTCAGCAGCGGCAACACCCGCGCCAGGGCGCCGTCGGCGCTCTCGTGACCCATGGGCAAGGTCACGCTGAGTCCGCCCACGGCACTGCCGCGTGCATCGCGCAACGGCACGGCAATGCCGCGGTGGTTCAGCTCCAGTTGCTGCTCGCTCAAGGCCCAATCCTGCAGCCGCACACGCCGCATGGCTTCGCGCAGCTGATCGCGATCGGTGATGGTGTGGCTGGTGAAGGTGCGCAGGGTGGTGGTGGCCAGCCAGGTCTCGATGTCCGGTTTTTCGCGCAGGGCCACGAGCAGCATGCCGGCGGCCGTCACGTGAGCGGGCACGCGCGCCCCCAAGACAAAGCCCGTGTTCATGGCGCGGTTGGGCCCGTTGCGCGCCACAAAGACGATGTCATCTCCGTCGAGCACGCTCACGTACGAAATTTCCATGGTGCCGGCCGTCACGCGCTGCAAGAAGGGTTGCGCAATGCGCGCCAGGCGCGACGACTCCAGGTAGGCCTGCCCCAGGCGCAACACCCGCGCGGTGAGCCAGAACAGCTTGCCATCGGTGGCGACGTAGCCCAGGTGGACCAGGGTCAGCAGATGCCGGCGTGCGGCGGTGCGCGTGAGGCCCAGGCGCTCGCCGGCCTGCGCGGCCGTCATGCGCGGCTGCACGTCACCAAAGGCTTCCAGGATTGCCAAGCCTTTTTCCAGGCCGGCGATCCAGTCGCGGCGCAGCAGCGCGCCGTGCTCACCCGCTGCACTGGGCGTGCGCGCACGCTCGGGCGGTCGAAACGGTTGTGCATCCAATGCCATCGCTAACCCCTAATTGGAATGATGATTGCACCATGACGTTCGATAATCGCACAAGTTATGGGCAGAAACCGTTTCCCGAACCGCGTCTTGCGGCCATCATCGCCCGTTGCCACGGGTAACCCACCCCTGTTTCATTTCATGAGGAGATATCGAATGCAACAACGTCGCCACCTTCTGGCTGCGGCCTGCGCCTCTGTCGCCGGCTCCACCATCGCCCTGCCCAGCTGGGCGCAATCCAACTACCCCACGCGTGACATCAGCGGCATCATCCAGTGGGGTGCCGGCGGTGGCACCGACGTGGCCGTGCGCGGCTACACCCCCTACGCCGAAGAGGTGCTGGGCCGCAAGATCCTGATGAGCAACCGCACGGGCGGCGCTGGCGCCATCGGCGCCAACTTCGTGCTGCAGCAGCCCGCCGACGGCTACACGCTGCTGATGGGCGCCGAGCCCCAGGCCCTGTTCAAGGTGATGGGCCTGGCGCCGTTTGACTACGACCGCTTCTACCCGATCAACATCGCTGCCATTGCCAACTCGATCATCCTGGTGGCCAACGTCAGCAAACCCTGGAACACCACCCAGGACGTGCTCAGCCACATCCAGGCCAACCCCAAGACGGTCAAACAGTACATGGCCGGACAGGGCACGGTGCCGTTCACGGTCAACGCCATGGTCAGCAGCCTGACCAAGTTCGACACCACGCTGGTGCAGTTCGACGGCGACGGCCCGGCCATCGCCGCCTTGCAGGGCGGGCACATCGACATCGGCTTCATTGCCTCGGGCGCCGTGATCGAGCACGTGCGCGCCGGCCGCCTGAAGGCCCTGGGCGTGCTGGACAACAAGCCCTTCCAGGGCATCTCGCCGATGACGGACGCGCCCTCGCTCAAGGCCCTGCCCAAGTACCTGCCCTGGGGTTCGTGGTACGGCGTGTTCGTGCGCAAGGAGACACCCGACGACATCAAGGCCAAGCTGGTGGCGGCCTACAAGAAGGCCGGCGACAACCCCAAGTACCGCGAGCTGATGACCGGCCGCGGCACCACCATCCTGAACATCGCCGGGACGGAGGCCGAGGACTTCATCCGCAAGTGGACGTCCACCACGGCTTGGCTGTACAAGGACGTGGGCGTGGCCAAGGTCGATCCAGCCACCCTGGGCATTCCCAAGCCCTAAGCACCTCCTTCATAAGCTTTTTTGGTCCTTTTGGCGGGTAGCGAGCGTCCGCGCTTCGCTTCCCGCTATTTTTTTCGCAGCACCTGAGGGGACATTCCATGGAAAAGAAAGTGCGCCAGCGCCTGCCCGGCGAAATCGTGTTTGTGCTGCTGCTCTGTGCGATCAGCCTGTTCTTGCTCTGGGCCTCCTACGACGTGTCGGGCTTCAAATCGCTTACCTCGGCCGGCATGTTTCCCATGATCGCCTCGGCCGTCATGGTCGCCTGCATGGGCGTGGTGCTGGTGCAGACCCTGCGCAGCAAGGCCGAGCCAGCCGAAGCCGGCGAGTCCAGCACCGGGCACTTCATGCGTCGTGTGGCACCCAAGGTGATCCTGCTGGCGGCGGTGGTGATTGCGGTCTACATGGCGCTGATGGAGCAACTTGGTTTTCTGGTGAGCTCCTATCTGTTCCTGGTGGTGGCCATGCAGGTCTTGGGCAGCAAGCGCATCGGCTTGAATCTGGTGGTCAGTGCCCTGGTGCTGGCAGCCATCTACGCGGTGTTCCAGACGGCTTTTTCGGTGATCCTGCCCGAAGGCCTGCTGTGGCAACACGTCTTCAAGTAAGCGAGGCCCCGCAATGACCGAAGCACTTTCGTATTTCTTCATCTCCTGGACCGATCCATACCTGATCTTTCTGGCGGCGGCCGGCACCTTTGCGGGCATCTACATCGGGGCGATCCCCGGCCTGTCGGTGACGATGGCGGTGTCCATCCTGATCTCGTTCACCTTCAAGTGGGAAGTCAACGCGGCGCTCACGTTGATCGCCGGTATCTTTCTGGGCGGCGTCTACGGCGGCTCGCGCAGCGCGAGCCTGCTGAACATCCCTGGCGCGCCGGCCGCGATTGCCACGGGCCTGGACGGCTACC
>CAYNWR010000113.1:0-7874 GCA_964400915.1 uncultured Burkholderiaceae bacterium | reverse complement strand
AGGGCGACGAGCGCAAGGCCTTCATGAGCCAATGCCTCAAGGCGGCTTGAGCGCCCCCGCAGCACGCGCCCGCTTTGACGACAGCGGGCGCCAGCAGGCCCTCGCGCGGGCCGCGGCGCATTTCGACGACGGCGGGTTTCGCTCAGATCTGTCGCGGCGCGTCGCCATTCCCACGGAAAGCCAGCGGGCGGAACGTGCAGGCGAGTTGCTGCACTATCTCGACGCCGAGATGCAACCGGCGTTCGAGGCCCTGGGCTTCACTTGCCAGCGCTTGACGCATCCAGCGGCCCAGGCGCCTTTCTTGTTGGCGCAACGGCACGAAGGTGCCGGACGGCCCACCGTGCTCGGCTACGGTCACGGCGATGTCATCCGGGGGCTCGAACCCGAGTGGCACGCCGGCCTGTCGCCTTGGGTCCTGAACGAGCGCGATGGCCGATGGTATGGCCGGGGCATCGCCGACAACAAGGGGCAACACTCCATCCACCTGGCGGCGCTGGCGCAGGTTCTGGCGGTGCGCGGTCACCTGGGATTCAACGCCAAGTTTCTGCTTGAAATGGGCGAAGAGGTGGGTTCGCCGGGCTTGCACGAGATCTGCCGGGCTGAACGCGATCGACTCGCCGCGGACTTGCTTCTGGCGTCCGACGGTCCCCGCCTGAGCGCCGCACGTCCAACCCTGTTCCTGGGCTCGCGGGGTGCCATCAACTTCGACCTGAGCATCCAGGCACGCGAGGGCAGCCACCATTCGGGCAACTGGGGCGGGCTCATTTCCAACCCCGGTCTGCAGCTGGCGCATGCCATTGCGTGTATTGCGTCGCCCACCGGCCAGATCCACATTGCCGACTGGGTGCCCGACCAGTTGCCTGCGGCTGTGCGCCGTGTTCTGGCCGATTGCGAGGTCGATGGTGGCCCAGGCAGCCCGGCGATCGAACCGGACTGGGGCGAGCCAGGATTGAGCCCCGCCGAACGGGTATTCGGCTGGAGCGCCTTTGAAGTGCTGGCGTTCAAGACCGGCAATCCCGACACCCCCGTGAACGCCATTCCAGCCCGCGCGTGGGCACGTTGTCAGTTGCGTTTTGTGGTGGGGATCGATCCCGACAACATCCTGCCCGCCTTGCGCCGGCACCTGGACCGGCACGGCTTTGGCATGGTTCAGGTCGATGGCACCTCTGAAGCCCTGTTTCGGGCCACGCGGCTCGATCCGGACGATGCCTGGGTGAAATGGGCGGCCGCGTCGCTGGAAGCCACCAGCGGACGGCCCACCGCGATCCTGCCCAACCTGGGTGGGTCGCTGCCCAACGATGTGTTTGCCGACATCCTGGGTCTGCGAACCATCTGGGTGCCGCATTCGTATCCAGGATGCTCGCAACATGCGCCCAACGAACACCTGCCGGCCGACCTGTTGCGCGAATCGCTGCAGATCATGACGGGTCTCTACTGGGATCTGGGCAGCGGGCACACACCGGCCACGCATCCGCCAGCGCCATGACAAGCATCGGCAGGGGCACCCGCTGCCACCGCAGTCGGGCCGGGGAGCAGGCCCTTTGAGCATGCCGCGGCACTTCCTGTTTCTCGTGGCCTCCACGCGCGAGAGCGACCAGGTCGGCAACACCGAATACCTGGCGCACGAGGCTGCCAAGGCGCTCGGCCCGGACGATTGGCAGACCTGGCTGCACCTGGCACGCATGAACCTTCCGCCCTTTGTGGACCAGCGCCACACGCTTGGGCGCTACCCCTGGCCAGACGGCGACCTCAGGCTGCTGCTGGACGCCACGCGCGCGGCCAGCGACCTCGTCTTCGTGATGCCGGTGTACTGGTACAGCATCCCGGCGCCGCTCAAGCTCTTCATCGACCACTGGAGCGCGTTCCTGCGCATTGACGGGCTGGACTTCAAGGGCGAAATGGCGCGCAAGCGCCTCTGGGCCATCGTGACCAGCGGGGATCGGGCCAAGGCACAACCGGCGATCGACTCGTTGCGCCTGTGCGCGCAATTCCTGGGCATGCAGTGGGGGGGTTCGCAGGACGCAGTCGGCGATGAACACGCCGTGCTTTGGGGCAAGGGCGGCGCCCCGGGCGCCGTGAAGGCCGACGCCCAGGTGATCATGCGCAGCACAACGTTTCTACAAAATATACAGCACCCATGGACCACTGGGCGCTCGCTGGTGGCCGATTGGACATCAATTCAGGCCAGATGACCGCCTGGTGAGCAACCAGGCTGTCATCTCGCTGGCGGGGCGCAGCGCGGGAAACTGCGGACAACAAATCTGGCAAGTTGTCAGACGAATTGGCCGACAATTGCTTTTTTGCGATGCCAGCGCGCCACAGCGGCGCCAAGAAAACATGAAGACACTCCAGCCCTACCAAGCCCGCACCGGAGCCCCTCTGGGTGCACCGGTCCCCGCCAGCACCGAAGCCCAGGTTGACGCAGCCGCAGATGCAGCCGGCGAAGCGTTCACCGCCTGGGCCGCCTCGGACGGCCCCACCCGTGCACGCCTGTTGCGCGGACTCGCTCAAATGCTGGAAGACGACCGTGCCGCGCTGGTCACGCTGGCCGACGATGAAACCGCTCTGGGGCCGGTCCGGCTCAACGGCGAGCTCGATCGCACCGCCTTCCAGTTGCGTCGTTTTGCGGACATCGCCGAACGCGGCGTGCCATTTGCCGTCCTGGACGACCCGGCCGTGCCCGGGGCGCCGCCAGCGGGACATCCCGCCATGGCCCGTGTGCGGGTTCCGCTGGGGCCGGTGGCCATGTTCTCGGCCAGCAACTTCCCGTTTGCGTTTTCCGTGCTGGGTGGGGACACCGCCAGCGCCCTGGCTGCCGGATGCCCGGTGGTCGTGAAGGCGCACTCGGGCCACCTGTTGCTGTCGGCACGGGTATATGCCGGCGCGCAACGCGTGCTGGCCGAGCAAGGGCTGCCGGCTGGCCTGTTCGGCATGATCCAGGGCGGCGGCAGCGACGTGGGCGCACGCCTGGTGCGCCACCCAGCCATCGGTGCCGGCGCCTTCACCGGCTCCACACGCGGTGGCGCGGCGCTGGCGGCGCACGCGGCCGCCCGAACCCAGCCCATCCCTTTCTATGGCGAACTGGGATCCATCAACCCCGTGGTGGCCCTGCCCGGCATTCTTCAGGCCAAAGGGGCGGAACTCGCGACCACCCTTGCCGGCTCGATCACCTTGGGGTGTGGCCAGTTCTGCACCTCGCCAGGGGTGGTGGTGCTCCTGCCCGGCGCTGCCAGCGACGCGTTTGTCGAGCAGTTGCGCACCGCCCTGGCAGCGGCACAGCCCCACGCGATGCTCACGCCTGCGATGCGTGCCGCCTTCGAAGACGGCGTGAAGCACATGCTGGGCGGCGGTGTCGCGGCGCTGCTGCACGAGCCGGGCACGGCAAGCGCGCCCCGGCCCTTCCTGGCACAGACCGACGCGGCTTCGTTCATCGCCAGGCCCGAGTTGCGTGAAGAGCTGTTTGGTCCATCCAGCCTGATCGTGCGTGCGGATTCCGTGGCCCAGGCCGTGGCGGCATTGCGGGCCGTCGGCGGCAGCCTGACCGTCACCCTGTGGGGTGCCGAAGCCGGTGACGCCGACACACAAGCACTGGTGCGCGGCGCGATGGCGATCGCCGGGCGGGTGTTGTTTGCCGGTGTGCCCACGGGGGTGGCCGTCACGGCAGCCCAGCAGCACGGTGGCCCATGGCCGTCCTCCACCATGCCCATGACCACCTCGGTCGGTGACGCCGCGCTCGACCGCTTCCTGCGGCCCGTGGCGCTGCAGGACGCGCCAGCCTGGTTGTTGGCACGCCAAGGCCGGCCCGTCTGACGCCCTGCAGCCCGAGCCCTGCGACATGGCCCGCACGAACGCCGACAACCCGTCCGACGCCCTTGCGCCGTCGCCCGTGGAGCGGCCCCGGCTGTCGGACACCGTCTATGGTCAGCTGCTCGAAGAGATCACCTCGGGCCAATGGCCGGTGGGCAACCGCCTGCCGCCCGAAACCCATCTGGCCCGGCGCTTTTCGGTGTCGCGCCCGGTGGTTCGGGAAGCCTTGCACCGCCTGCAGTCGGACGGCATCGTCGTCTCACGCCAGGGTTCGGGCAGTTTTGTGCAGCGCAGCCCCCTGCAACGCGTCTCCGAACTCACGCGCGACTACTCGTTGCACGACGTGTTGCAAGGGTTCGAGGTGCGCATGGCCATCGAAAGCCTGGCGGCGCGGCTGGCGGCGCGGCACCGCAGCCCGGAACAATTGCGCGCCATCGAGGCCTCGGCCGAAGCCATGACACGCTCGATGCGCGCAAAAGGTGGCGCAACAGGGGGTACCGCGGGCAAGGATTCGCGCAAACTGCTGCGCGAGGCCGACTACACCTTCCATCGCGCCGTGGCCATCGCCTCGGGCAACGCGGTCTTGCTGGACACGCTGGAGCGCTTGGCCGAGCGCGTGCAGGGTGGCATGGACATCACCCTGGCCTTGACCCGCGAATCCTCGGCGCAGCGGCGCGACCGGGTGATCGACGAGCACCAGCGCATCGTGAATGCCATCCGCGTGGGTGACGCGGAGAGTGCAGGCATCGCCATGCAATACCACCTGGACCAGGCCCGCAACCGGCTGCTGGATCGACAGCTCGACCGCTGACTTGCAGCGCCGACCTGCGCCACAAAATTTACAAATTAGAATACTTGTCAGACAAATCCAGCCCCCGACAGCATCTTCAGTTCGCATCTTCAGCCCGCACCTTCAGGAGACCCGCATGCCACACCAGCTGACGCAAAACGCCAACCGACCTGCCCACCCCACCCGACGCCGCACGCTTTCGGCCCTCAGCCTGGCCGTCCTTGGTGTCGGTACAGATGCCTGGGCACAAGGCGCCGGTGACTTTCCCAACCGCGCGATCAAGTTGATCTGTCCGTTCCCACCCGGTGGCACCAGCGACGTGATGGCGCGCATGGTGGCCGAGCCCATGGGCAAGGTGCTGGGCCAGCCGGTGGTGGTCGAGAACGTCGGCGGTGCCGGCGGCGTCATCGGCACCGAGCGCGGCGTGCGCTCGCCGGCCGACGGCTACACCCTCATCCAGACGGGCGTCGGCCAGAACGCGGTGGCGCATGGGCTGGACCCCAACGTCAAATACGACTCGAACAAGGACTTCATCCACCTTAGCCAGGTCCACCACGGCCCCAACGTGCTGGTGGTCAATGCGTCGCAGCCTTTCAAGACCGTGAAGGAACTCGTGGACTTCGCCCGCAAGAACCCCGGCAAGCTGGATTACGGCCTCACCTTCGCCGCCAGCGGGCACATGGCGATGGAGCTGTTCAAGCAGACCGCGGGCATCTTCCTGACGGCCATCCCGTATCGCGGTGGTGGCCCGATGATGCAGGCCATCCTGGCCAACGAAATCCCGTTGATGTTCATCAACCAGGACGTGGCCCTGCCGCACATCAAGGCCGGCAAACTGCGGCCTCTGGGGGTGTCCAGCCTCAAGCGCAATGTGCTCTACCCGGATGTGCCCACGCTGGACGAAGTGGGCTTCAAGGGTTTTGAGGCGCTGTCGTGGTCCGGTCTGTCCCTGCCCAAGGGAACACCCGCGCCCATCGTCGCCAAGCTCGAGGGTGCCATCAAGGAGGTGATGAATCAGCCGGCCATCAAGCAGCGCATGGACAGCAACGGCTTCGTGATTCCCCCACTGGGCATCAAGCCCTATGAGGAATTCGTGGCCAAGGAAGTCGAACGCTGGACCCGCGTGATCAAGACGGCGGGCATCAAGGCCTGACACCCGAACGCCCTCGCGCAATGGCAAGGGCACCCTGCAAGCGCAGCGCGAACGCTGGCCCGGCCCCCATCCAAGAATCCACCTGAGGAGACAACAAATGACACCGACGACCCCAGCCAACCACACCCCGGCCCCGAACCGGCGCCACGTCCTGGCCGCCGCAGCGGCCACCTCATTGGCCATGCCCGGCGCCTGGGCGCAGTCCTTTGCGTTCAAGCCCAACCAGCGCTACCCCGATCCGGCGGTGCAGGTCCTCGATCCCAGCTTCGCGCGCTACCGCATCTACAGCAGCACGCTCGAGCAGGTGGGTACGGGCATGCGCTGGGCCGAAGGGCCCGCTTACTTTCCCGGTGACGCACCCGGCAAGCCCGGTTACCTGCTGGTCAGCGACATCCCGAACAACCGCATCATGAAGTTCGATGAGGCGACCGGGGTGTTCAGCGTCTGGAAGGAAAACGCCAACTACGCCAATGGCAACACGCGCGACCGCCAGGGACGCCTGATCAGCTGCGAGCATTCGGTCACGCGCCGTGTCGTGCGCTGGGAGCGTTTTGGCGGCATGACGGTGATTGCCGACAGCTACAACGGCAAGCGCCTGAACGCGCCCAACGACGTGGTGGTGAAATCCGACGACAGCATCTGGTTCACCGATCCGCTGTTTGGCATCAACGGCGAATGGGAGGGCTCGCGTGCACAGCGCGAGCAGGAAACCACCAACGTCTACCGCGTCGACAAGAGTGGTGCCATCACCGCCGTCATCACCGACCTGCTCAATCCCAACGGCCTGGCCTTCAGCCCCGACGAGAAGAAGCTGTACGTGGTGGAATGGCGCGGCACACCCAACCGCAGCATTTGGGCCTACGACGTGAACCCCAACGGCACCGTGGGCAACAAGACCAAGCTGATCGACGCGGCCGACCAAGGTTCGCTGGACGGTTTTCGCGTCGACCGCGACGGCAACCTCTGGTGCGGCTGGGGCAGCAATGGCGCCCTGTTGCCCGAACCCATCGAACAGAACGGCCGCAAGGTGTTTCAGTTGCGCGGCAAGCCCGAGGACCTCGATGGGGTGATGGTCTTCAACCCCCAGGGCAAGGCCATCGGCTTCGTCAAGCTGCCCGAGCGGTGTGCCAATGTCGAGTTCGGTGGCCCCAAGCGCAACCGCCTGTACATGGCATCGTGCCATTCGCTGTACGCGCTGTACGTCGAAACCCACGCCGCCGTCTGAGCCGCCTGCCCCGCCCCCCGACATGACCACCACCCGCAAACCCTACGAAACCTTGCGCAGTGCGCGCTGGTACGCCCAGGACGATTTCCGCTCCTTCGGCCACCGTTCGCGCACCTTGCAGATGGGCTACGACTACGCCGACTGGCAAGGCAAACCCATCATTGCGATCGTCAACACCTGGAGCGACATCGGCAATTGCCATTCGCACTTCAAGCAGCGTGTGGAGGATGTCAAGCGTGGCGTGCTGCAGGCCGGTGGCTTTCCCCTGGAGTTGCCGGCCATTTCACTGGCCGAGAACTTCGTCAAGCCCACGACGATGCTCTACCGCAACCTGCTGGCCATCGAGACCGAGGAGCTGCTGCGCAGCCACCCCATCGACGGCGCCGTGCTCATGGGTGGCTGCGACAAGACCACGCCTGGTCTGCTGATGGGTGCGATCAGCATGGGCATCCCATGCATCTACCTGCCCGCCGGGCCCATGCTGCGCGGCAACTGGAAGGGCAAGACGCTGGGCTCGGGGTCGGACGCCTTCAAGTACTGGGACGAACGCCGCGCGGGCAACATCAACCAGATGCAGTGGCTCGAGATGGAAGCGGGCATTGCGCGCAGCCACGGCACCTGCATGGTGATGGGCACGGCCGCCACCATGATGGGCATTGCCGAGGCGATGGGCATGACGCTGCCCGGTGCGTCGAGCATTCCGGCGCCCGACGCGGGCCATCCCCGCATGTCCGCCGCCTGTGGCCGCCGCGTGGTCGACATGGTGTGGGAAGACCTCACGCCCACCAGGATCCTCTCACGCAAGAGTTTCGAGAACGCAATCACGGTGGCGATGGCCGAAGGCTGCTCCACCAACGCCATCATCCACCTGGTGGCCATCTCGCGACGCGCCGGCGCAC
>CAYNWR010000112.1:0-7902 GCA_964400915.1 uncultured Burkholderiaceae bacterium | reverse complement strand
CCAACAACCATGACCGCCGCCATGACTGCGATTGCCACCGCGCGGCCCGCCAGACGCCGCCAGATCCTGTTTGCGCGCCGTCCCGAGGGCTTGCCGACCCCCGATTGCTTCGATCTCGTCGAAAGCGCCATCCCCGATCTGGCCGAAGGCCAGGTCCTGGTGCGCAACGACCTGCTGTCTGTGGACCCCTACATCCGCATGCGCATGGAAGCCCAGGATTCGTATGCCCCCGTGATGGCCATTGGCGACGTCATGGTGGGCCGCACAGCCGGGCAGGTCATCGCCTCGCGCAGCCCCGATGTCCCGGTTGGGACCTGGGTGCTGGGGCGCCTGGGCTGGCAGGACCACGCCGTGGCCCGGGCCTCCGAGTTGCAGACCATCGATACCCAGGCCGCACCCTTGCGCCTGTGGCTGGGCGCCCTGGGCTCCACCGGCATCACCGCATGGATCGGCCTGCACGAGATCGCGCACCTGCGGCGCGGGGACATCGTGCTGGTGTCCGCAGCCGCCGGTGCGGTGGGCAGTGTGGCCGGACAACTGGCCCGCCAGCAGGGCTGCCACGTGGTCGGCATTGCCGGGGGCGAATTCAAATGCACGCTGGTGCGCGAACGCCTGGGCTTTGACGCCTGCGTGGACCACAAGAGCCCGGACTTCGCCCAGCAACTGGCACAGGCACTGCCAAGTGGCGTGGACGTCTACTTCGACAACGTCGGTGGCCCCGTTCTGGACGCGACCTTGCCCCTCGCGCGCCTGGGCGCACGGGTTGCGGTGTGTGGCATGGTCTCCCAGTACAACCGCACCGAGCCCTATGGCGTGCGCAACCTGCGCGAGGTGTTCAACCGGCGCATCACCCTGCGCGGCTTTGTCATCTCAGACCACGCCGCGCGCTTTGCCCAGGCGCAGTCCGAATTGCTGGCTCTGTATCAAACAAATCAATTGGTGTCGCTGGACACCATCGCGCAGGGTCTGGCCCAAGCGCCGCAGGCCTTCATTGGCATGCTGCAGGGCGCCAACACGGGAAAACAACTCGTCGAAATCGAGCATCCAGGCCGGGCCTGAGCGTCCACCGGGCGCCTCATGATGCCGTGGTGATGGCCGCGCGCACCCGTTCGATGTCTCCACCCAGGGATTCATCAAAAGTTGCACAGGCTCGTGTGTATCGTTGTCTTCTTGTGCATGATAGCCAGCCTCAACTGGAGTGAGCCAGACACCATGGATCTTTCGCGTTTTCCCCGCCGCCGCTACACCGATTTCGTCACGCCCATCGAACCCCTGCCGCGTTTTTCCGCCGCACTGGCGCTAACCTGCCCCGATGGCAAGGGCCCCGAAGTCTGGATCAAGCGCGACGACATGCTCGGCCTGTTTCCCGGTGGCAACAAGACGCGCAAGCTGGAGTTCCTGGTGGCCGACGCGCTGGCCCAGGGCGCCGACACACTGATCACCTGTGGTGCGCCGCAGTCCAACCATTGCCGCATCACCCTGGCCGCCGCCGTGCGGGAGGGGCTGAAGTGCCGCTTCGTCATCGAGGAGCGCGTGCCGGGCAGCTACCACCCCGAAGCTGGGGGCAACAACTTCATGTTCCAGTTGTTGGGGGTCGAGACCCTCACCGTGGTCCCCGGGGGCAGCAACATGGGCGAGGCCATGCAACGGGTGGCCGATGAACTGCACCGTACCGGGCGCAAGGGCTACATCATCCCAGGCGGCGGCTCCAACGCCATCGGCGGCCTGGGCTATGTGGCCTGCGCGCAGGAGATGCAGCAACAATGGTTCGAGCGGGGCCTGTCCTTCGACGCCATCGTGGTTGGCTCGGGCAGCTCGGGCACCCATGGCGGCCTGGTGGCCGGTTTTGTGGGCAACCACATCCGCATGCCCATCATCGGCATCGGTGTCAGTCGCGACCCGGCCGATCAGGAACCCCTGGTCTTCAAGGAAGCGCAGGCCGTGGCCGAGCTGCTGGGACTTAGCGCAGCAGCCATCCCCCGCGAGGCGGTGCGCAGCGTGGGTGGCTACTGGCAACCCAAGTACTCGATCCCCAATGCCCGCATGGTGGAAGCGGTGCAAATGCTGGCGCGAACCGAAGGCATTCCGCTGGACCCGGTCTACACGGGCAAGATCATGGCGGGACTGATCGGCCTGGCACGCGCCGGGCATTTCCAGCCCGGTGCCCGCCTCTTGTTCCTGCACACCGGCGGCCTGCCATCCTTGCACGTGTACGAGCGCGAACTGCTGGGCGCGGCGCCCGTTTCACCCTGAGGTGTGGCGCAGCTTCCGCCAAGCACCGCGGAATTGCTGCACGCCAGCATTGACGCCGCGGCGTGAGCGGGTGTAGCTTTGGCCTTGCCTGATCGAGCCTGCCCGCCCACATGAACCGAGCCAACGAACAAGCCATCATGAGCCTGGCCGCGGCCCTGATGCGCGGCGCCGTCTCGTCCACCGATTTCTTTGCGCAGCTGACCCAAACCATCGCCCAGCTGGTGGGCTGCAGCCGCACCAGTGTCTGGCGCTACACCAATGCGGACCGGGATGCCATCGTGTGCGAGGATCTGTTCGACGCGCGGCACAACAGCCATCAGGCGGGCGGCACCCTCCAGCGGGACCAGTTCTCGCCGTATTTCAGTGCCATCCGAGCCAACGTCGTGCTCATGGCCACGCATGCCCGCTTCCACCCGGCCACCGAGTGCTTCAACGACGCCTACTTTCTGCCCAACGACATCCACAGCCTGCTGGACGTCAACATCGATGCCCACGGCAAGCCCTGGGGCCTGTTCTGCTGCGAACACACGGGTGAGGTGAAGGAGTGGACCGATGCCGATGCCGCGATGCTGCGCTCGATCGGGACGATGTGCGGAATGGCCCTGGGCCGCATTCGTGACGCCGGCACTGGCACGGCGGTGCCCAGCTCTGCTGCCCGCCCATGACCCTGGGCGTGGTGGGCGCGCTGCGCGAGGAGTTGGACGATGTGCTGCGGCTGATGGCCGATGCGCACCGCGAGCAGACGGCGGGTCGCGAGTTTCATGTCGGACATTTGCACGGCGTGCCCGTGGTGTGCACGCTCTCGCGCGTGGGCAAGGTGGCTGCCGCGCACACCGCTGCCCTGCTGATCGAGCGGTTTGCCTGCACGTCCATCGTCTTCACCGGCGTGGCCGGCGGCCTGGCCGATGGTGTCCAGGTGGGGGATATCGTGGTGGGCACGCAGTTCATCCAGCACGATCTGGACGCAAGGCCCATCTTCCCGCGCTACGAAGTGCCGCTGACGGGACTCACGCGTTTTGCCGCCGATCCTCGACTGACGCAACGCCTGCTGGCTGCCGCCCGCGATGTCGCAGCGCGGTCCGCCTCGGTGGTGGGCGCCGAGGCGGCTGCGGCCTTCGCACTGCACGCACCGGCGGTGCATTCAGGCCTGATCGCCAGTGGTGACCGCTTTGTCTCCTCCGACGCCGAAAGCCAGGCCTTGCGCACCGACCTTCCGGGCGCCCTGGCCGTCGAGATGGAAGGGGCGGCCTTTGCGCAGGTGTGCCACGACCACGGTGTGCCCTTCGCCGCCGTGCGCACCATCTCCGACCGCGCCGACGATGCCGCGCATATCGATTTCCTGGCTTTTGTGCGGGCGGTGGCGAGCCGGTATTCGGCGGCGCTGATCGATGCACTATTGACAGACAATCAAACAAGATAGCAAAGAGTGTCCTGGCGACGCTCGCTGCGGGCCGATTGGAGTCAAATTCTTGCTGGCGAAGGCCGGGCGTGATGTTTCAGGGCCTGGTGTTTGCGCGCGGCCGGGCCTTTGTCTGCCGGCCCTGCCCTCCCATGATGCGCCCGCGCTGGGGTGGCCTGGCAGCTCGTCAAGGCTTTGGACGTTGAGCAGCGCATGCAGCAGGCCGCTGTCGCGCACGTAGGCCTTGGGCGATCGCACCAGGCGTTTGCCCGTGTTGACCATCACGGGTTCGAGGCGGCGCACCATCATCGCGTCCACCAGAATGTCCAGATAGCGCGCGGTGGTGGTGTGCGACAAGCCGCCGAGGGACTGCCCCAGCAGCGAAGCGTTGAAGCTTTGCCCCTGCAGATGCGCCAACATGCGCCAGAAGCGGTGCAGGGTATCGGCCGCCACGGTCACGCCCACCTGGGGCAAATCGCGTTGCAGCAGGGCCTGGATCAAATCCTGCCGCCACACCGTCGACAGGGCATCGCTGGGCGCGAGCAGGCTGGGCGGAAAGCCGCCGCGGTGCCACAAGGTTTGCAGCGCGTCCAGCGTGGGGGATTGCTCGACAGCGAGAACAGGCGTCAACTCGACAAACCCCACGCGACCGGCGAGCGATTCGGAGCGCTGGCGCAGCAAGGGGCCGCTGGTGGAGCCCAACAGCAGGAAGCGCCCGGGCCGACGGTCGGCATCGATCTCGGGGCGCAGGTGGACGAACAGTTCGGGCAGCAGTTGTACTTCGTCGATCACCACCAGACGATGCCGGTGGCGCGCCAGGAACAAGGGCGGATCGTCCAGGGCTGCGCGATCAGCAAGGCGCTCCAGGTCGAGAAACAAGGCATCGGGGGCGTGCGCCGCAATCAGATTGGCCAGTGTGGTCTTGCCCACCTGGCGCGGGCCCAGCAACACGACGCCTGGGTAGAAGGCCAGGCACCCGCTGGCCGCGCGCCAGCGCTGCCAATTGGCTACCATCCGCACATGAAACTCACCCCACTCAGTGATGGTTTTGGTGTCGAGGCCACCGGCGTCGATCTGGCTCACCTGTCCACCGATGAATTCGATGCGCTTTGGCAGGCGTGGCTGGACAAGCACTTGCTGGTGGTGCGCGGCCAGCGCCTGAGCGCCGCGCAGTTCCACGGCTGGGCGCAGCGCTTCGGCGAGCCGCAGCCGCATGTGATTGATCAGTTTCACCACCCGGAACAGCCGGACATCCTGGTGTTGTCCAACGTGAAACGCCGGGGACAACCCATCGGACTGCAGGACGCGGGCACGTATTTCCACACCGACTACTCCTACCTGGCGCGGCCGGCGCGTGCCACCACGCTGTATTCGATTGCGGTGCCCGAGCGCGGGGGCAAGCGTTACGGGCAGACGCGGTTTGCCAACCAGCAGGCCGCCTACGACGCGCTGGACGCCGGCATGAAGCAACGCGTCGATCCCCTGATCGGCCTGCACCACTATGGCAACCGCGATGACCTGAACGTGGCATCGCGCACCGTCGCCTCGGTGCTGAACGACGATCAGGCCGCCAAGATGAAATGGGTTCGTCACCGCATCGCACGCCCCCATCCGGTGACAGGGCGCAAGGCCCTGTACTCGGTGTCAGGCTCGTCCTTTGGCATCGAAGGCATGGCCGAGGCCGAGGCCATTGCATTGCTGGACGAACTCAAGTTGCACAGCACGCAGGACCGGTTTCAGTACGCCGTGGAATACGGCGTGGGCGACGTGGTGGTGTGGGACAACGCGGCCCTGCTGCACAGCGCCACACTGACCGACCTGGATCTGCCGCGCACGCTGTGGCGCATCACGCTGCTGGAGGACCCCCAGCGCCTGGAATCGCTGAACTGATCGTCGACCATGAGCACCACCACTTTCCCTTCTGCTTTCTCCTTGGCCGGCCAGACGGCCTTGATCACCGGCGCCTCGCGCGGCCTGGGTTTTGCCATGGCCCAGGCCATGGCCCAGGCCGGCGCCTACGTGGTGCTGTCCAGCCGCGATCAGGCGGCCCTGGATGAACGCGCAAAGGCCATCAACGACGCCGGAGGTCAGGCGCTGGCGCTTGCCGCCGACTGCGCCGACGAGCGCGAGGTCATTGAGCTGGTACAGACCGTTCTGGCGCGGCGCGGCACGCTGGACATCGCGGTGGCCAACGCGGGCATTCAACACCGCACGACGATCACCGACTTCGCGACGGACGACTACCTGCGCGTGGTGAACGTCAACCAGCACGGGCCCTGGTGGCTGGCACGCGAGGCCGCACGTGCCATGGTGCCGCGCGGGCGCGGGCGCATCATCTTCACGGGCTCGATGTCAGCCATCCTGGGCCGCGCGCCCATCTCGGCCTACACCGCCAGCAAGGGCGCCCTGCACGCGCTGACGCGTTGCCTGGCGGCCGACCTCGGGCCCAAGGGCATCACGGTCAACAGCATTGCGCCTGGCTACATCCTCACCGAGATGAACACGGCCCTGTCCAACGATCCGGCCTTTGACCGACGCGTCAAGGAGGGCACGCCACTGGGCCGCTGGGGCGACCCGGCCGACATCGGCTGGTCCGCCGTTTACCTGGCGTCGGCAGCGGGGGCTTTTGTCAACGGGCACATCCTGACGGTGGATGGTGGCTTTTCGGTGACGATGTAGCGGCCCTTGAGATCAAGGCTGCGCTGCCGCCGCGTGCTTGGCCGTGTCCACATAGTGCCGCATGCGCACCACCTTGCCTTGGGCGTTGAGGTTCCACAGGTGCAACTCTTCGTCCCGCAGCCGCTTGCCGTTGGCAAGGCTTGCATCGAGAACAACTTCGACGGCCACCTGCGTGTCATTGGCCATCATGCCCAGCACCTGAAAATCGTTGATCTTCATGGTGCCGACGACGCCGAAGAAGTCGGCAACGGCGCCCTTGCCGGAGCCAGCGCGCAACCACGGCACACCCGCGTGCTGGGCCGAGTTGTTTTCCCAGCTTTCCCATTTCACGCCATCGTCCAGCAGCGCCAGGATGGCGGGTACGTCGCCGCGCCCAAAGGCGGCATAGAGGGTCTGGACGGTCTCGAGTGCAGTGGCCATGGCAGTCTCCAAGAAAGGGGTGCTGCCAATACGTGCACCGAAACCCATCGGATGCGCAGGCCGAATCCGAATCAGGCGCCCGTCCGTTACCAGGCTTGGCCTGTGTCGGCCCTGCCCAGCCTATTCCACCTTCGCGCCCGAGGCCTTCACGGCTTGCGCCCACATCGTGGACTCGCGCTGCAGATGCTCGCCAAACTGTGCCGGTGTGCCGCCGCCCGCATCGGCGCCCTGCTGGGCCAGGCTTTCCTTGACGTTCGGGTATTGCAGCAGCGTGTTGATGGCGGTGTTCAGCCGGGCAACGATGGGGGCAGGTGTTCCCATGGGCGCCACCACGCCATACCAGGCCGTGGCGATGAAGCCTGCGTGGCCCGATTCCGGGCCCGAGGGTGAATCGGGCAGCACGGGCGAGCGTTTGTCGGCGGCCACCGCCAGGGCCCGCAGCTTGCCGCCCTTGACGTGGGGCGCAACGACGTTGAGGCCCTCCACCACCAGATTCACCTGGTTGCCCAGCAAGTCGGCAATGGCGGGTGTGCCACCCTTGTAAGGCACGTGGGTGAGCTTGATGCCGGTCTGGGCCTGCAGCAGTTCCATCGTCAGGTGCGCAATGCTGCCCTGGCCGCCGGTGCCGTAGTTGATGACACCGGGTTTTTGTTTGGCCAGCGCCATCAGCTCGCGCAGGTTCCTGGCTTCAAACGACGGGTGCGACACCAGCACCATCGGCAGCAGCGACACCAGACCGACAGGCGCGAAATCGCGCAGGGTGTCGTAGGTCGGCTTGGCGTAGATGGACGGGTTGATCGCCAGCGAGCCCGTATTGCCCATCAGCAGGGTGTAGCCGTCGGGCGCAGCCTTGGCCGCCATCTCGGCCGCCAGCCCCCCACCGGCCCCAGGCCGGTTTTCCACCACGATGCTCTGGCCCAGGATCTTCTGCAGCTCGGTGGCCACCATGCGCGCGGCGATGTCCACACCCCCGCCAGCGGGAAAGCCCACCAGCATGCGGATGGGCTTGCTGGGGTAGTCGGCCTGCGCGAATGCCGCCGGTGCAGCCCATGCGCCGACAACGGCACCGAACGCGGATTGCAGCAGGACGCGGCGCCTGTACAGCGCAGGGGATGGGTTCATGGTCATGTCTCGCTCGTTGTTGGAAAGGG